>JAJYMP010000527.1 GCA_021786915.1 Chloroflexota bacterium | reverse complement strand
ACGGTGAAGAATCACGTGCACAACGCGCTGGAGAAGCTGCAGTTCGAGAACCGGATCCAGGCCGCCGCGTACGTGGTGCGGCAGGGGCTTGCCCGGCACGCCAGCTGAACGGCCACGGTGGCGGAACGCGCGTCCTCCCGGGAGGTCGCACGATGTCCACTGATAGAGCACTCGTTACGGACGCCTGTGCCGGACCGGGGATAGTCGCGGCGCGAGCGAGCGCGCACGATGCGCCGGCAGGGCAACGCATGGGCGAGCCGAACCGCCCGGACCCGAGGGAGCGCTGGAGTGCCAGTCACCCGCCCGATCTCCGTCGTCATCCTCTACTCGCACCCACTGCTCGGTGAGGGGCTCGCCCGGATGCTGTCTGCCGAACCCGATTTGGACGTGTGCGCGGTTGCGGTGCGCACGAACGTCGAAGCGGACGTGGTGGCTCGCGCGCCGGACGTCGTCATCGTGGAGCGGGGTGTCCGCCCCGCACCTGCCGATCTGCTGGACCTCTCCCCGGGAACCCTCTTCATCGAGTTCGGGATGGACACCGGGTTGATGTACTCGTACCAGCGCGACCAGATCCCTGCCCGGCCGGGAGGCATCCTCCGGGCGATCCGTCACGCGCGGCGTGTGGCCGGCACCCCTGCTTCCAGCCTGCTTGCTCTCTCGGTGGGCCTGTCCGCCGCGGTCCTGCTCGCAGGCGTCTGACCCGGGTCGTACGTGCGTCCCGCCGCCCATTCCGGGGAGCGGGCGGGCGGCGACGCAGGGGAACTGCAGCACGCCAGGGGAGGCCTCGGATAGAGCCTCCCTGCTGCGGTCGATACACCCCGGGCCCCGTCGCGCGCCTCGTCCGGGCCGTTCCGCCTCTACCGGATCTGTATCGCTCGACGGATGGGAACCGCCGCCCGCGGACACGAACATCGTGGACGGGGGGTCGGGCCTCCGCGCCGGTGTCATCGCCCTTCCGACGGCGCGGGGGTCCAGACCCCTTCGACGTGACGTGGAGGAACGATGACGCGCACGATGCGGCCGCGAAACGATCGCGGCAGCAGGCGGCTCATCGCCGGCATGGTCGCCGTCCTTGTGGTCGGCGTGCCGCTGCTGGCCGTCCTCTACTTCTTCGACCAGTACCGCGACCCGGGGCCGAGCCTGTCCCAGCGAGGGGTCGCGACGGCCGAAGACGCCGTGCACGCGGCTCCCAACGCGGTCGGTGCGCGGATTGCGCTTGCCACGGCGTACCTGGAGGCGAAGCGCTACCGGGACGCGACGGCGCAGTACGACGAGGTGCTCCGGGTCCAGGCCACGAACCGGCTCGCCCTGCTTGGACGGGGGCAGGCGTACCAGGCGCTGGGGGACCTCGACGCGGCCACCGCCGACTACCGGGCGCTGGTGGCCGCGGCCACCGGGACCGAGATGGAGCGCATCGACCCGCAGCTCGAGAGCGCGTACTACAACCTCGGCGCGATCGAGCTCGCGCGCGCCGCACCGAGTCGCGCGGTCGAGCAGCTCGAGAAGGCGATCGCGATCAACCCGGCCGACGCGGACGCGCTGAACCTGTACGCGTCTGCCAGGCTCCAGCTCGGTGATCCGGCGGGCGCGATCGAGCCGCTTCGCCGCGTGGTCGCCATGGTCCCGGTCGGCTGGTGCGAGCCGTATGCGCAGCTTGCGCGTGCGTACCGGGGCGGGGGCGACGGGCAGGGCGAGCAGTACGCGATCGCCATGAGCGCGTTCTGCGAGAAGCGCCCGGCGGAGGCCAGGGCCGCCCTGGGACCGCTCACGACCGGCACGCACGCCAAGGATGCCCTGCTCGGGCTCGGTCTCATCGCCGAGGACGCCGGTGATGGCCAGGGGGCCGCCGTGTACTACTCCCGCGTCCTCGAAGCAGATCCCGAGGACCTCAACGCGATCAGCGGTCTCACCCGCGTGAACGGGACGTCGCCGAGCGTCGCTCCGTCTGCCGTCGCGAGCCCGGGTACGTGACATGACAACCGCGTTCGAGCCCACACCGCTGGATGCAGGCACGACCGGCGCCACGCCCGAGGCATCGGGTGCACGCGACGACGCGCCGGCTTCGGTCGAGGGATCGGCCGGGGCCCTGCGCCGGAGGACGCTATCGCGGCGCCTGGCGCCCCTGCACCCGGCGACGGCACCGACGGGTCCGAGCCCGTGAGCCGGCGCCGGAAGGCGCTGCTCGTCCTGCTGGCGGGCACGTGCGCCGTGTTCCTGGTCTTCTCGGGCTGGTATCTGCTCAACCGCAAGCCGATCACCGTGCTGCCGTTGCCGGTCATCGCCGCCGAACAGGTCCCGCACTACGCGTTCAGCGTCTACGGCGTCACCGCGCCGACCGGCGTCGCCGTCAACGCGGACGGAAGCCGCATCTACGTGACGCAGACCGAGCAGGACACGAAGGTGCTCATCCTCGACCGTGACGGCCGGGTGCTGGCGACGGCGGCGCCTCCCGCCTCGACGGGGACCGGGCACACTCCGGTTTACGTCGCCCTCAGCCCGACCGGTGGCGACCTGTACGTCAGCGATCGTCCCGCCGGATCGATCTACGTCTTCTCCGCGGACGGCGTCTACCGCAGGACCTTCGACCCCGGGCCCGCGCTGGTCGGATGGCAGCCGCTCGGCCTCTCGTTCGACCAGCACGGTGACCTCTTCGTCACGGACGTGAGCGGACCGTACCACCGCATCCACGAATTCGGCCCCGACGGGGTGCTTCTCCGGACCATCGGCAGCGCGGGCCTCCTCAACTTCCCCAACGGCGTGGCCGCCGACTCGGCGGGGAACATCTACATCTCCGACAGCAACAACGGCCGCCTCGTCGTCTTCGATCCGTCGGGTGACCAGGTCGCCGTGATCCGTCGCGGCGCGGCTGAGGGCGACCTCGGACTCCCCCGCGGGATCGCCATTGACGGCGACGGGCGCGTCTACGTGGTCGACACCATGGCGCAGGGCGTGCAGATCTACCACGCGTACCAGGCGGGAGATCGGGCGCCGGCGTTCGTCGGGCGGTTCGGTGCCGAGGGGACGGCAGATGGCGGATTCGAATACCCCAATGCGGTGGCCGCAGACGCGCGAGGGCGCATCTACGTCACGGACTGGCGGAACAACCGGGTCCAGGTGTGGTCCTGGTGACGCACCGGCTAACAGGCCGAACTCGGAAGGGCAGAGGGAGGCAGATGGCGGAACCGTCGAGCTCGCAAGGCGGGCACCACGCACGTCCACCACACATGGAAAGGAGGCGAGGCCAGTGAGACGCCTGGCGCTGCTCTTCGCAGGCGGCGCCCTCTGGCTGCTTCTGGCGGCGGTCCCCGTCCTCGCGGACGGCGGGCCGCACGTTGCGTCCATCAACTCGGGCGTTGGTGGCATCTCAGCTGACAGCTGTGCGGGTTGCCACCGCGCCCACACGGCGCAGACCGACAGCCTGCTGCAGGCGGCGACCGAGGAAGGGCTCTGCCTGTCGTGCCACGGCTCGACGGCCACCGGGGCCACGACCAACGTCGAGAACGGCGTCCAGTACGCACTGGCGTCGGCATCCAGCGGGACGGTCCGCGACACATCCGTCATCCTCGGGGCGCTCCGCGGTGGCGGCTTCGTCACCTCGGCGATCGGCTCCGACAGCACGGTGCGCGTCGCGTACCTGTCGGGGTCGGCGGTTCGAGAGAACGCGAAGGTGCCGGTCAAGGTCGATGCGGGCGGTGCGATCACGGGTCAGGCCGTGACGTCCACCCACTTCGATCTCGGCAACCCGGACTTCGTGGGCATGGCGTGGGGCAACGGGCCCGTGAGCGCCACCCCCGACCCGGGAGGCGACACCGAGCTGACGTGCACCAGCTGCCACAACCCGCACGGCAACAACCAGTACCGGATCCTGAACCCGATCCCGGTGGTCGGGAGCGGGACGGCCGTAGCAGCGACGACGGACGTCGACGTTACGGACGCGCCGCTGCCTCAGGCCGGTGACACGCGCAACTACACCGTCATCCAGCTCAAGGGCACGGAAAGCGCGCCGTCGACCTACCTGCTCTACGCGAGCCAGGTGGTGGCCGGCAGCTACTCGAACGTCGCCGGCGACTACCTGCACCGGAAGCTTCCCTGGAACGGCGTCAATGGGACGGCCAACGACGCGCCAAACGGCCTGCCGTCCACGTTCGACACCCAGATCACCGCGTGGTGCACAGAGTGCCACACGCGGTACGCCTCTGATGGCGCCTCGAGCGATTCGGGGGATGCCATCTTCACCCATCGCCACTACACGGCCGGCAAGGGGATGGCCTGCACGACGTGCCACGTCGCGCATGGGTCCAACGCCCAGATGACCGGGATCTACTCGGCCAACATGGACTACCCCGGTGGCGCGGCCGCGCCCGTGGGAGACAGCCGCCTCCTGAAGATCGATAACCGCGGCACCTGCCAGGCCTGCCACGATCCGACCGGGACGATCACGGTCGGGACTCAGGTGGGTCCCACGCCCAACCCCATCCTTCCGTAGCTGCAGCTCGGTGGCCGCCCGGGACCCGGGCGGCCACCGGACACCTCGCGAACATCGCCCGGAGAAGACCCACACGTGGCGACCCTGAACGAGCCGGTGCGTCATCGAGGCCGGCACGCACGCCCCCTCCTCGTCGCGGCAACGCTCGTCGCGGCCCTCGCGGTCGCCTTCCTGCCGGCCGGTCCCGCCCGGGTCGTCGCGCTCACATCGGATCCGTCGGCGACGCCCGCCGTCGATCCTGCGCCGACGCCGGCTCCGGACCCGACCCCAGCCCCAGCCCCGGAGATGACCACGACGCCCGCGCCCGACCCCACGCCGGCGCCAGGTCCGAGCGCCACGTTCGATCCGGCGACCAGCCCGGCGCCGGGCGCTCGCCCATCCCCTGATCCTGGGGCCTCGGCCGATCCCTCCGCCCCACCGTCGCCGGATCCGACACCCTCGGCCGACCCCTCTGCTGCGCCTGATCCGTCGGCCTCCCCGGAGCAGTCGAACCTCCCAGACCCGTCGGCGACTCCAGACCCCTCATCGACGCCTGATCCGGCTGGATCGTCGCCGCCCGAGCCGTCCCCATCGGCCGACCCATCCGCGTCCCCGGAGCCCTCGCCATCTCCGACGCCCTTTCCACCGGGCACGCTCGGCGCGGACGGCGGGACGATCGGCGGTGCCGGCGCCTGGCTCGACGTGGCGCCGGGTGGGCTCGCGGCACCGACGACCATCAGCCTTCGCGCGGCGGGCAGCGCGATCCCGGACTTCGACGGAGCGCCGCCGCTCGCGGGCTACGCCCTGCTCGCGATCGATGCCGACTCGGGCGGTCCCCTCGCCGGCCTCGGCGCCGCCACGCTGCGGGTGCCGGTCGACTCGATCACGCTCGGCGACTCCGAAGTCGCGGATCTCCGCATCGCCCGCTTCGACGGCGCCTGGTCCGTGCTGGTCACGGCGCTGGTCGATGGCAGCCTGCGGGCCCCGATCCCGTCGCCTGGGTTGTACGCGGTCGTGGAGATCGTGACGGCGAGTGCCGCGGACGGACAGGTGGCGCTGACCACGGACGCACCCGAGGCCGGCCTTCACCGCGTGGAGCCCGGGGGCCTCCTCGCCATCCAGGTCGACGGCCGAGCCCTCCGGAAGCTTCGCGACGCTCGCCTTGCCGCGTCGATCCCGCCGGGCTGGGAGGTGGTCGACGCGGACGGCGGCGCATTCGACGGACCGGCACGGGAGATCGCCTGGTCCTCGCGCACCGTCCGGGGCGGAACCGAGACCCTGCACCGGATCGTGCTGCGCGCGCCGATCGTCGATCCCGACGCCGGTCGCCCCGCCTTCTCCGCCTCGTTCCAGGCGCGCTACGGCCACCGCGGCGGACAATCCGTGACCGCCCCGGTGGTGATCCTCGTGGCCCCGCCGGTGGTCGTCGCCCACGTCACCATGGGTGACATCGACGCCACCACGCTGGCGCCCGTCTACCTGCCCGAGGATGCCGCCATCCTCGCGGAGCAGCGCTATGCGGCCCTCCGGATCCGCTTCCAGGTGCGGAACGCCGACTCGATCCCGGTCGACTGGGCGCCGCAGCTGGAGATACGCGCGGCAGGGGACGGGTCCTTCTCGTCGGTGCCGTCCCTGCAGCGAGGCGACGGCGAGCCCTTCTACGTGACGCGAGAGTGGCAGCGCAACCCCGTCGGTGGTGGGACCCGGCTGGGCACGGAGCAGGAGACGCTGGCCGCCGACGAGCTCCGCTCGGACGACACTGACGGTCCCGACCAGGTGCCGGCGGCGGGAACGCACTCGATGGGCCCCAACCCGCTGCCTGCGTTCACCCTGGGGCCACGTTCCTATACCGAGATCGAGTTCAGCGTGCGCGCGACGGTGGATGCGGTGTACCAGGGGCTCTACGAGTTCCGAGTGACCGATGCCGGTCGCGACTTCACCGGAGCCCGCACCGCGTGGGTGCACATGGGCCCCCGGCCGGCCGTGCAGCTGTCGCCGGGGCAGCGGACCGGGATCCCGGTCGCGGGCTCGCCGCCCGACGATACCGGTTCGCTCACGGTCGCCTCGCCGGCGTTGGTCGAGCCGGCGGCCGTAGGCGTGGTTCGGGACACGCCGGCGACGGCTGGCGTCACCTACGCGTTGGACATCGATACCGTCGCGGAGCCGGCCGTCACGGCAGCGGACCCGGGCCCGAGGTATGCGCTCGTGCCGCCGCGCGCGCCGGACGGGACGTTCATCACCCCGCACACAGCCGACACGCTGACCAGCGACACCTGCGCGGCGTGCCACCGCGCGCACGTCGCCCAGGGTTCAAGCCTCACCACGAGCGCGAACCCCCAGGCGACCCTCTGCCTCTCCTGCCATGATGGCACCGGAGCCGCCACCGATGTCGCCGCGCAGTACACCGATGCATCGGTGCCCGCGAACGATGCCTCGACCGCCTCCTACTACCGACACGACGCCCTCGCGCCTTCCACGCACACGAATGCCGGCGAGAACGAGTTCCAGGACACGAGCGGGCAGGCGATCCTCAACCGCCATGCCGAGTGCTCGGACTGCCATCAGCCCCACCGAGCGACGAGCGGCGGGAGCACGCAGACCGTGTCGGGTTGGACGCTGACGGGGCGCGAGATCGGCATCTCGGGCGTGTCGGTCCGGAACGGCGTCGCGGGTGCACCGCCGACCTACACGTACCTGGACGGCAGCGCGGCCGCCCCGGTCACGAACGAGTACCAGCTCTGCTTCAAGTGTCACGCCGGCTTCACGACACTGCCCGCCAACGACCCGGCCGCTCCGTCACGGTGGTCGATCGACAAGGGCATCGAACTCAACCCCGCGAATACCTCATACCACCCGGTGGAGGCGCCCGGCAGGAACGTGACCGGCGGGATGGCAGGGAGCCTCGCCGGCACGTCGCCGTACAAGCTCTGGGCGTTCACCACGGGCAGCACCGTCCGCTGCGTGAACTGCCATGCGGACCCGCAGGCACTCGCTGCGGGAACCGTCCCGGCCGCAGGCGACGATCTGGCTCCTCACGCCGGCCCGAATCGCGGTCTCCTGCTGGCCAACTACCGGGACCGCGGGCTCGAGCCGGCCGACGCGCCGTATGACGCGACCGATTTCGCGCTCTGCTATCTCTGCCACGCCGAGGCCCCATTCCGCGACGCCAGCGGTGAGTGGCGGACGGACACGAACTTCCGGTTCCACGGGCTCCACGTCGGCCTGCTGGCGGGCAAGGGGCCGGGTGGCACCTCGATCGACACGCCCGGTGACGGGGGTGGCAACGCGATCTGCGCCGAATGCCACTTCCGCGTCCATTCGACCGCCTCGCGCAACGACTTCCGGCTCGACGTGCCGCAGACCGGGTCGGACGGCCGCCTGGTGATCTTCGCCCCCGACGTGACGCCCAACGGCGGGACGCTGGGCTGGGACAGCACCGGGGAGGGGAGCGGCTCCTGCACGCTGACCTGCCACGGGGTCAGCCACGGCCCAGAGCGCTACCGCGGCGCCCCCTGACCGCGGTGAGCCGGTCGCCGGCAGTGGCCCGGATCTGCGTCATCCGGTCGATACAGGCGCGCATGTATCCCAGGTTGGCTCGGTGACGCAGGGCGCCTCGGGGCATCTATCCGAAACGTGACACCCGGCGGATGGCCTGCCGAATCGCTCAAATCGACAATCGCTGCAGCGGCGATCCGGGGCCGGAGCGGCCGATCGTCGCGCGCAGGGAGGCCGCATGGACCGGACGGAACGCTCCGCATGACACGGGGCTCCTCGCGATGACCGCCGACTCGAAGTCGCCGCGACACGTCCCGGCGGCCCGGGCAGAGCAGGAGATGCTCGCCCGGCTCGGGTTGACCGCGCGGGCCAGCAGGCAGGAGATCGAGACCGCACGGGACGACATCGTGCGGTACCTGTCCGGAGCGCCTGCCGGCCTGGGCAGCTGGGCCCGGCGCCAGGAGGCACTGGTCGACCAGGCCTACGCCCTGCTCGCCGATCCGGCCGCCGACCTCGACCAGGCGCTCCCGTGGGCCCCGGGAACCGGGGACGACGCGGGCACGGGCGACGACATGGTCACCGGCATGGACGCTGGCGCCCGCGGCAGCGGGATCGCTATCACCGCACGGTCGGCCGCGGAACCCGCCCGTCCGGGCACGGTGGCGGCCCTCGCCAGGCGCCGGCCCAGGCGAGTCGTGCGTACGCTCGCGCCCGCACTGGCGCTGGTCGGGGTCCTCGCCGTCGGGTACATCGTCTACGCGGCCGGCGCGCCGAGCGTCCCCGGCATCAGCGGCACGCCTGCTCCGGAGGCATCCTCCGGCATCGACACGGCTCGCGTGGCCCAGCTGATGGGGCAGATCCAGCAGGATCCGCAGGATGTCACCGCGCTGACCGAGCTCGGTGACATCTACTTCGCGGCGCGTGACTACCAGGCCGCGGCGACGTGGATGTCCAGGGTGCTGGCGATCGACCCGCAGAACGTGAACGGGCTCCTCGGGCTGGGCGCCGCGAAGTTCAACCAGGGCGACCTGGCGGGAGCCGAGACCGAGTGGCGGACGGTCGTCGCGGTCGCACCCAACAACCAGGAGGCCTACTACGACCTCGGGTACGTCTACCTCAGCACGGATCCGCCCGACATGACGCAGGTCCGGGCGATGTGGGACAAGGTCATCGAGATCGATCCCACGACCGACGTGGCCAGGACCGTCCAGACTCACCTCACGAGCCTGGCGCCGGCCAGCCCGGCATCGAGCGGTGCGGGCTCGCCCGCAGCAGTCCCATCCTCGGGCGCGGCCGCGATGAGATCCAGCCCACCGAGCGCTACTGGCGCGCCGACGGCTGTCGGC
>JAJYMP010000258.1 GCA_021786915.1 Chloroflexota bacterium | reverse complement strand
CGGGCCAATCCGGTGAACCTTGTGATTTCTTCCCCCGATCGCTGCCCGCGCTGACCCCCCGGCAGGGATGCTCCGTGGACCGCCACAGAGCAGACGGAGTACCGTGGCGCCATGGTCAGGATCGTCGTGTACACGGGCAAGGGCGGCGTCGGCAAGACCAGTGTCGCGGCCGCCACGGCGCTCCTCGCCGCCGAGCGCGGCTACCGCACGATCGTCCTGTCCACGGACGCGGCGCACAGCCTGGGCGACTCGTTCGACCGCCAGCTGGGTCCCGAGCCGACCCTGGTCGCGCCCAACCTGTGGGGTCAGGAGTCCGAGGTCTTCCACAACATCGACAAGTACTGGGGAACGATCCAGGAGTACGTGTCGAGCCTGCTGCGCTGGCGCGGCCTCGACGACGTGCTGGCCGAGGAGATGAGCGTCCTGCCGGGCATGGACGAGCTCGCCAGCCTGCTGTGGATCGCGGAGCACCACGACTCGGGCAAGTACGACCTGATCATCGTCGACGCCGCCCCCACGGGCGAGACGCTCCGCCTGCTGAGCCTGCCCGAGGCCGGCCGCTGGTGGCTCGACAGGGTCTACCCGATCCAGCGCAAGATCGCCGCGGTCACCGGGCCGATCCTTGGCCGGGTCACCGGCATGCCCACCCCGAGCGCCGAGGTGTACAACGCGGGCGAGGCCCTGTTCGGCAAGCTCGAGCACATGCACGACCTGCTCGCGAACCCCGAGCTGACGTCGGTGCGGATCGTGCTCAACCTCGAGCGCATGGTCATCAAGGAGGCGCAGCGTTCCTTCACGTACTTCCACCTCTACGGCTACCCCACCGACCTCGTGATCTGCAACCGCGTCCTGCCCGACAACGCGGGCGCCTACTTCGGCGCCTGGCGGGAGGCCCAGAAGCGGTACCGCCCGCTGGTCGAGGAGTCGTTCGCGCCCGTCCCGGTCCGCGACGCGCCGTTCTTCGACGAGGAGGTCGTGGGCGAGCGGATGCTGCGCACGCTGGGCGGCGCCGTGTTCGGGGACGCGGACCCGGCCGGCTTCTTCTACCGCGGTCGCCCGTACACCGTTCGCCGCGAGGGGGACCGGTTCATCCTGGAGCTTGAGCTCCCGTTCACCTCGCGCGAAGAGGTCCACCTGACGCGCTTCGCCGACGAGCTGGTGATCGCCGTCGGATCGTGGCGGCGGAACCTCATCCTGCCGCGCGTCCTCGTCGACGCCGAGACGGTGGGCGGCGGCTTCCACGATCACACCATGCGAATCGAGTTCGCAGCGGCCGGCACCGCGGCCGCGGCACAGAAGGGAGCAGGCTGACGATGGCCGAGACCGATCGCGAGATGGAGCTGACCGAGCGCCTCGCAGTGCTCGAGCGTCGGCTGGCTGAAGTCGAGGCGAGGGCCGCCGAGGCCGAGGCGCGGGCTGGCGGCCCGATCGGCCTGATGGATGCGGTGTTCGCAGCCGTGCTGCCCGCCGAGGCCCGCGGCCACCTCCGCGCTGCCCGCAAGGAGCAGCTGCTGGCGGTCCGCTCGCTGGTGGACACCTGGATCGAGCGCGTGGACCGCAAGGCCGACGAGCCGCGCCGCCGCCACGAGAGCATCCACCTCGAGGACGCGTAGCCAACGGGGCAGAACGATCAGCGTCGACGAGACGGCCCTAACCAGCCCTCAAGCTGGAACGGGCGCCGGCACTCGACCGGCAAGCGCTGGGGGTGTTGCCCAGGGCGACTACGTCGCGCTGGCGACAGTCGTCGATTCGGCGGCCTGCACCGGCGCCTCGTCACGGACAGTGCAGGCCTCGTCGGGCCAGAGCACGCCGGCTGGATCTATGCCGACGAATGCGCCCACGGCGGCGGCGATCACCAGCCCAGCCAGCTGCGGCAGGCCGAGGTAGAAGCCGAGGTAGTTGTACGCCCACGTGACGGCCACGAACCAGCAGCAGGCGGCAAGGATGCGCTTGATCACTGGTTCAGGATGGGCCTGCGGGCCTGGACTGGAGAATCACTCGTTCGTACTGGCCCTGTGCGCCGTCCGGACGGCCAGATCGACTGCTACTGGACGAGGCCGGTACCAGAAAGGTGGAAGAGGCCGGCTGCGTTGTAGTTCACGGTGAGCGACGACCCGTTGCCATTCAACTGGAAGTTCCAGACGATGAGCTGGGCGGAGATCGTGTCGCTGGCGCCGCCCCGCATCTGCACGATCGTGTGGGGCGCGTAGATGGTCCCGCTGACTGACAGGTTCGAGCTCCCGCCGTTGAGGTTGATGACAGCCGAGAGCGGTGCCGATCGATCGAAGAAGATCACCATGTTCTGGTACGGCGCGGACTGGTAGGGCACGAGTCCGAGCGTCGATGTACCGCCGTTGAGCCAGATCGACCCGAAACAGCCGCCGTTGGCAGTCGGATTCGCCGCGCATGCAGCAGCGATCGTGGGATCCGGATCCTGCGTGTTGTAGATGAGGACGCCACCGGACGGAGCGTAGCCGGTGTTGTCCGTCGGAGCTTTGCTGACCAGCACTGCCGTGTTCGGGGTCGTCCCGGGTCCGCCGTTGATCTGGATGCCGCCGCCACCGATCCAGTAGATCCCGGGGTCCATGTAGACGGTGCCCTTCAGGACCGTGATCCCGCCCGGGTAGTTGCCCGGGAAGATCCGCCAGACCGTGCCGGCCACATTGAACACGCAGCCGCCACCGGGCGCCGCATCGGTGACCGGACTGTTGCCGGGGCAACCGGATGGGATCGACCCCGAAGCCGAGACCACCTGCACCGAAGCCGGCGTGCCGGGCTGGGCAGGTGGCGGCAGTTCGCGCAGCGGGTCGCCGGAGACTTGGATGCCCGTCGGTGCCGATGTGCAGTTGTCGTGGGCGCCGCCAGAGGTGGAGATGGTTCCGACGACGTCGCACTCTGGCGCAGTGAGCACGCCCGTGCCCGACAGTGCGACGGCGCCGCTGGGGCAGTTCGAATCCACGTGGACCGTCCCGTTCGTGGAGACCGCTGCGCCATTGCCGTTGATGAAGTTGGTCCCGCAACCGGTCGGGTCGAGCGCTAGCAGCGAGTACGGAAGCGCGAAGGCCGCGGCGTTCGCGGCGACGCCCATGGCGGCGGTCCGCTGCGTGATCGCGCCGATGACGCCGGCGAAGAGCGAGGGACGCGTGGAGCCGATGCTGACCTCGATATAGCCCGGCAGGCCGCTGAACGTCGATTCCGGCCCGGGCGGGACCTTCACCGTGACGGTCGCGTTGGCCACCCCGTCGGTGTATCCGCTCGTCGTCGCTAGGTGCCGAGCGGCGGCCACGGCGTCGACGCAGTTGGCCAGGCTCGGCGCCCCCTGACACGCGGGCTCCGTGAGGTAGCGGGCGCCTGCGAGGGCTGCGGCGTCAGCAGTGTCCTGCTCCGTCCGCCGGTCGAGCAGGGACTGCCCGACGTCAAACACGAGGGCTGCGATCAAGATGATGGTGATCAGACCGCCGACGAACAGCGGCAGGACTTGGCCGCTCTCGCCTGCAGATCGGCTAGTGGTTGACGACAAGGGTGGAGGCTCCCGTGACCTGGATTGTGGGCAGTGGGACGACCGGAATCAGGGTCTGGAACTGGTAGGACACCGATACGCTGACCGTGTGCCCGCGCGCGTTGTCGATCGGCCAAGTCACGGTGACCAGGATGGGGGCGGTGCCAGCGACGCCGGCGGCGCTGCTCTTGACGACGTCCATGACCCGCTGCCCGGTCGGGTCGCACGGGTTAGGCACGGTCACCCCGGGCATCGGGCCGCTCGGGCACAGCGACTGGCTGCCGTGCACGATCGCGTATCGCGCACCCTCGCGGGCAGCCTCGTTGAGGATCTGGACGGTGAAGACGTAGCGCCCGAACTCGATGATGGAGAACAGGATCAGGAAGAAGATCGGCGCGACGAGGGCGAATTCGACGAGCGCCTGCCCCTTGCCGCGGCGACGACGGTGGTGACGGCGACCGGCGACCTCGCGCGGCATGCGATCGATTATCGTCATGGCGTCGGCAGGGCAGACACCGCGAAGCGGCTGTCGCGGGCGAAGTCGATCGTCGCCGGCACGATCCCCAGACCGAGGAGCGTGGCAAACGTGTACCGCATGCGGACGTGGACGATGCATGGCGGCTCGGTGGCGGAGTTAGAGCAGTCCGTCGTTCCCACAATCCCGCCCGAGGAGGCGCAGTCGGCAGACGCCCCACCGGCGGTCTCGAGCGTGCACGTGAAGGACGGGTTGGTGCAGGTGCGGTGGCCGCCGGCCGTCACTGGCCCCTCGACGTAGCCCTCGAGATGGCTCCCGGCGGCCGAGACGCACGCCCGCTCCTCCATCAGTTCGACCGTGGCAGGGCCGTTGTAGGTGCCCGAGATCGTGGCCCAGTTGTTGGTGGTAAAAGCACCGAAGTCAGCCGCCTCGCGTGCCGCGTCCTCGACCGCGATGGCGCTGACGTAGACACGCCCGAGATCGGCCACCCCCACGACGATGAGGAGCAGCAGCGGGAAGATCAGCGTGAACTCGACGATCGACTGGCCCGCGGACCGGTTCGGTCGTGCCACCCGCCGACGCGGGGTCATGAGCGAGAACACGGGATCCCAGGATCCTCCGCGGTGGGCATCGCCGCTGGTGCGGCGTCGTAGGCAAGGAACTGCCCCCGGGTCCAAGTCCGCTCTCGCCGACCAGACGTGGTACCGGACGGGCACCGGTCCCCGCCGAGGCAGAGGATCATCACGCGATGCTCGACTGGGTATTGTTCGATCGAAGCGGCCGCCGGCGGGGACGTGAACCGGAACGGTCGCCCAGTCCGACGGACGGAGGCGGACAACCAGAACCTCCCGTGCAACCCGACTCGGGGCGCGGCTTGCAGGTCCGGCCGCCACGGGGTTCGCTACGTCTAACGACGGAGTTGCGGGCCCGTTAGGCCGGGTGGCGCGTTTTGGCACCGCGGGGTGCGACGCGCGAGCGAAGCCTCAGCGGTGCAGCCAAGGCCCTATGCTGCGGCTGCCTGCGTCTGGCGGCCGGTCAGCCGTCAGCGCAGCGAGTCGGACGCTCCGCCAATGACTGATTTGGCCTTTCCCGAGGGGTTCCTGTGGGGTGCGGCGACGGCGGCCCACCAGGTCGAGGGGGACAACGACTCGTCCGACTGGTGGGACTGGGAGCGCCGGCCGGGCACGCCGTGCCCCGACCCGAGCGGCATCGCCTGCGACCACTATCGACGATACCCGCAGGACATCGCGCTCCTGGCCTCGCTTGGCCTCAACACCTACCGCTACTCGGTGGAGTGGGCGCGCATCGAGCCCGAGGACGGCCGCTTCGACCAGGCGCTGCTGGACCACTACCGGGCGATGACCGATGCCGTGCTGGCCGCCGGGATGACGCCCATGGTGACGCTCCACCACTTCACGCTGCCCCGGTGGGTTGCCGAGCGAGGCGGCTGGCTGGACGCGGCGGCGCCGGGAAGGTTCGCGCGGTACTGCGATCGCGTCGTCCAGGCGCTCGGAGACCGGGTGACGTGGTGGTGCACGATCAACGAGCCGGGCGTGGTGGCGTTCGGCGGGTACCTCGGGGCGCTCAACTTCCCGCCTGGGCGGAAGGACGTGGGATCGTGGGAGCGCGCGAGCGTCGGGCTCATCGAGGGGCATCGACAGGGCCTGAGCGCGGTTCGCGCATCGGCGCCCCGCGCCCGCGCCGGCATGACCCACTCGATGAACGCCTGGGAGGCGAACGAGGCGGGCCGGCCTTTCATGGAGTGGCTCCAGCGCCGCAACGAGGACGTGTTCCTCGAGGCTTCCGCGGATGACGACTTCGTCGGGGTGCAGACCTACACCCGCGTGCCCGTGCGCGTGAATGCGGCGCTGGGCGTGCTGCTGCGCGTGGCGCTCGGGATCCGGCCGCTCGCCTCCGCGGTCTTCCCCCCGATCATCCGGGCCCAGTCGCTCGACCCCGAGCCGGCCATTGCCGCGGGCTCGCGGCGGACGCAGATGGGCTACGAGTTCCTGCCCGAGGCGGTCGCGGCCACCGTTCGACGGGCGGCGTCGCTGCTGCCGGGCAAGGACATCATCGTCACGGAGCACGGCGTCGCCACCGACGAGGACGTGGAGCGGGTCGAGTTCATCGACCGCGGCCTCCGCGCCCTCCACGCAGAGCTCGTCGCTGGCATTCCCCTGCGCGGCTACGTCCACTGGAGCGCGCTCGACAACTTCGAATGGGCCCGCGGGTACGGCATGCGGTTCGGCCTGATCGGCGTCGACCGGACGACGCAGGCGCGAACGGTTCGGCCGTCCGCGCGACACCTCGGCGCGATCGCACGCGCCAACGCCGTCTCCCCCGCGTAGCGCCGTTTCCGGACCGGAGCGAGCGCACCTCCAGGGTGCGTGAGCGAGGGCCGGAGGCGACAACGCGGCGAGCGTGCCGGATCACGCGCCAGCCCCTACGACAAGGTGATGGACCTGGCGCCGCCGACTTGCCGGTAGCGGTCCGGATAGCAGGTGAGCACGATCACCTGGCAGGAGGCGCCGGCCAGTGCGAGCACCGCGCCCATCGCCTCGAGCCGGCGCGGGTCTGAGAAGCCGAGGGTGTCGTCGAGCATGACCGGCACGCCCCCGTCCTGGGCCACGAGCATCGCGCAGGCGAGCCGGGTCATGACGCCCAGCTGCTCCCTCGCCCCGACGCTCAGGCTCTCGAACGGCACGGTCCGCCCGTCGAGCGTGCGGCTGCGGACGCGCAGGTCATCGCCAACCTCGACGCCGACCGTCGGGCCGAACACAACCTTCCCGAGCGAGACGATCTTGTCGCGCAGGGGCCCGATGTAGGCGAGGTGGGCCTCGTCGCGCGCCGTCTTGAGCGCCTCGTAGAGCCGGCGCCGGGCGTCGGCGCGCTGCGTCCACCGGGCGAGCTCCGCCGCCGCGGCGTCGCGGGCCGTGACCGCCTGGTCCCGGCGCTCGGCAAGCCCGTCCTCGCCGTGGTCGCGCAGCCGCGCGCGCACCTCGGCCTGGCTGATATCGAGCCCGCGGAGTCGCTCCGCCATCCCGTCCACGACTAGGCGCGCGTTGTCGAGCAGGGCCTTCGCCGCGTCCGGCCCCTCGCTCTGGAGTGCGGCACGGGCCTCCGCCGCCTCCCTCGCGGCGGCGTCGAGCGCGGCTGCCGCCGCGGCGCGCGCCTCGGCGAGGGTGGCGTCCGGCGTGAGCTCGCGTGCCACGTGAAGCGCCTGCTCGCGGGCTGCCACGTCCGCCTCCGCGATGTCGAGCCGAACCGCGGCCTCTCGAGCGGCGCCATCCAGCTCGACGAGCCGATCCCGCGCCGACCGGTCCTCGCGCTCGGCGGCTGCCTCGGACGTCCGGGCGGCATCGGCGGCGGCATCGGCGAGGTCCGCTCGCGTCGTCGCCGCCTCCTCGTCGCCCGGCATCGGCGGCTCCGCGTCCCGAGCCTCGAGGTACCCCGACGTCCGGCGCTCCGCCTGGGCGATCCGGGCCTCGAGCTGCTCCGCGCGCCCGGGCTCGTCACCGCCCAGCAGCTCGACGATGCGTCGGCGCTGCTCGGTCCGTGCGGCAAGCGCCTCGCGCCGGGCGACAGCCGCGGTCTCGGCTGCGGCGAGGTCCCCCACCCCGACTCGCCGGCAGGCGTCGCGCAGCCCGCGCTCGGCCGTTTCGACCCGCTCTGCCACGGCGGCATCGCCGGCACCCGCCGCCACCTCCACGAGCAGGAGCTCCGGGACCTCGACGAGCAGCCGCTCCTCGACGGACCGACGCTCGGCCGTGCCGACCGGAAGCACGACCGGCGCGCCGTCCACCATCACCGTCAGGTCCCGCAGCGCCGTCACCGCCACCGAGGGGCGCCCGGCCTCGAGCAGGGCGTGCGCAACCTGGAGCTCACGGTCTGCGGCACGGATCGCCTCGAGCGCTGGTTCGTCCACCGGCGTCGCTCGCGCGGCTGCCTCGGCATCGGCCAGGGCGGCCCGGGCCGCGACGAGGCTCTCGCGCCGATCGGTGAGCTCGGCGAGGGCCAGGCGGGCCCGGAGAAACTCCACGTCACCCCGCGCAGTCCGGGCGGCCGCCTCGGCTGCCTCGCGCGCAGCCCGCGCCTCCGCCAGTCGAGCCGCTGCCACATCGCACCGCGCGCGGGCAGACGCGAGGGACGGGGCCGCCGCCTCCACCGCGGCTCGCTGCCGGTCGCGCTCCCCGACCGACGCCACCAGCTCCCGAACGACGGCGTCGCGTCCGAGACACGCCTCGGCGGCGCGCTCCGCGGTGACCCGCGCGGCGCTCTCGGCTGCATCGAGGCGCTCGAGGTTGCGCACCAGCCCCTCGATCGCGCGCCAGCGGGCCTCCAGCTCGACGACCCGCGCCTCCTCGGGCCCCTTCGCCTCCACCAGGCGCTCCCGCTCCGCCATGAGGTCTGCGTCGCGCTCCACGTCCGCGGCGATGGCGCGCAGCTGCTGCTCAAGACCGTCGAGCACGGCCTGCTGCTGGTTGACCGCCTCGCGCAGCGGCCAGTCGCCCTTCGGCTTGCCGGTCGGCGTCCAGTACAGGTCGTACTCGGTGCGGGCGCGGTCGAACAGCGTCGTCTCGACCGGACCCTCCGGCACCGTCCCGGCCGCGCGGTCCAGCGCCTGGCCCAGCGAGCCCGAGGCAGCCTCGCCCAGCGCCGCCTGGCCCAGCCCCTCGCCCTGTCTGATGCGGAGCGCCTTCCACAGGGCCGCGTCCATCGTCTCGGCGAGGATCTGCTCGACCCGCTCGTGGGCCTGGCGGCCGGTCAGGCTCTCGGGCCGCGGCCGGGTGATCTGGAGCACGGTCTCGCTCGCGCGCAGGAACCGCTTGCGGTACGTGAACGCGTAGGGCCCGGTCTCGACGTCCGCCTCGACCTCCGGGCCCGCGTCGCGGTCCACGGGCTTGACCGCCTTCACCTCGGCCTTGGTCGTGGAGTCGAGCTGGCTGAACAGCAGGTCCAGCGCCTCGGCCATCGACGACTTGCCGACCTCGTTGGGCCCGATGACCACGGTCACGCCGTCGCGGGCGAACGACACCTCCCGGTCCTCGACGCCCCGGAAGTTGCGAAGCCGGATCCGCAGAAGCCTCACGACGCCGCTCCCGCCGCGGAGGCGAAGCGCACCAGGAGCGCGAGGGCGTCACGCGCCGTGTCAGCCTCCGGGCCCGTGCCGGACGCGTCGGCCCGCAGCCTCGCCAGCGCCTCCGCCGCGAACCCCGAGAGCCGCAGGTCCCCGAAGTCGTCGTCGTCCGGGCGCACGACCAGCTCCGTGTGCCGCTCCCACTGCTCGATGGCGGCGAACAGGTCGCCGTGGTGCTCGAGGAGCGCCTCGAGACGGGCGTTGGCCGAGAGCGA
>JAJYMP010000302.1 GCA_021786915.1 Chloroflexota bacterium | reverse complement strand
ATCCGTGTAGGTCGGGGAGCCCGCGGTGAGGCCCGCGAAGGAGATCCCCTTGCTGAAGTCTGTGGCCTGGGACGCTGTGCGCGTCCGGACGCCGGCGGAGGCATGCGTCCCGGCGGAGGCGTGTGTCGGGCGCGGCGCCGCGATGGACGGCGCCTTCGCGGACTCCGGACGAGGGAGAGCCGGGCGATCACGACGCGCGGCGGCGGTACTCGGGTGGGCCTGTGCCAGCGCCCGGACGTTGACGACGCGGGGAGCGACGGTGGCACCCAGGTGGGGGGTGGCCCCGGCCGCCTGGGCGGGCGATGGGGTTCCCGGGATGACGACGAGCGAGACGGCCGCAGAGAAGGCTAGGCAACTCCGCAGGATCTTGGCCACAGAACCCCCCTATCCAGGCGAGACACGCGACTCTTCACGGGCGGTCCCCATGCTACGACGCCTCGTGAGTGCCAGCGGTAGGGCCGTTCGACCCGCTGGCTTGGGGTGGCCGCTTCCCGAGTCCTGCTACTGGATCGGCAATTTCCACGCCATCCCAACGACTCGTCGTTCCCACGGCGGCAGACGTTGACGACCTCGCGCGAGCGTCCTAGACTAATCCCGACCCGGATGGTCGGAATTCCACGGCGCGGCGGCCTCCTCGCCGCGGGCGTCCCCCCGTGGAACTCCGACCGTTCGGCGGTCGACTTCGGGCAATGCGTCGCCAGACGGCGGCATGGCGGCCGACGTTGACCGCAGACGACGGGGCGCCGGTTGGCGACCTCGTGGTCCGGTCGCTCGAAGCCACCGCCGAGACCCGAGGACCGAGCCCTGACCACCCGCCCCAAGCACCACGGCACGGGCGCCGTCGCCTTCTCCACGAAGGGCGAGTACGGCGTGCGTTTGATGGTGCAGCTCGGCCGGCGCTGGGGGGACGGCCCGGCCAGCCTCGCCGAGATCGCCGCTGACGAGGATCTCCCGCGCGCCTATCTGGAACAGCTCGTGACGAGCCTCCGGGACGCCGGCCTGGTCACCGCGACGCGTGGCGCGCGCGGCGGCTACCAGCTCACCGCCGCGCCGTCCGACATCCGGATGGGCGAGGTGGTGCGCGCGCTCGAGGGGCCGATCGCCCCGATGTTCTGCGCGTCGGACGATCCCGACCACGCCGCCTGCGCCCGCACCTCGCGGTGCACCGTGAACCTGCTCTGGCTCAAGGTGCGCGACGCCATCACGGGCACCCTCGACTCCCTCACGTTGGCGGATCTCGTCCCGGTACGCCACATCGTCCTAGACCCGCGCGAGCCGGCGGCTGCGTCCCCAGCCGGGCTCGCGTAGGTCGAGGACAGCCAACCCAAGCCGAACGCCGCGCCCCCGGCGCACAGCGACCACACCAGGAGCAATCGTTTCGTGACCGACGCGACCGACCGCGAGATCGTCATCCGGGACCTCCGGGTCGCCCCGGCTGCCAAGCCGGAGCATGAGATCCTCCAGGGGATCAACCTGACGATCCGCAAGGGCGAGACCCACGCGATCATGGGCCCCAACGGCTCGGGCAAGACCACCCTCTCCTACGCGCTGATGGGCCATCCCGCGTACGTCATCAAGGGCGGCGAGGTCACCTGGAAGGGCTACAACCTGCTGAGCCTGTCGGCCGACAAGCGCGCTCGGCTCGGGCTGTTCCTGGCGTTCCAGTACCCCACCGCCATTCCCGGCCTGAGCGTCGCGAGCTTCATCCGCTCGGCCCTCAACGCCAAGCTCCAGGGCATCGACAAGAACCCCGACATCGACCCCACCGACGCCATCAAGGGCGGCGTGACGATGCTCGAGTTCCGCAAGCGGATGCGCGCCAAGATGGCGCTGCTCAAGATGGACGACGGCTTCGCGGCGCGCTACGTCAATGAGGGGTTCTCGGGCGGCGAGAAGAAGCGGCTCGAGATGCTCCAGATGGCGATGCTGGAGCCGGAGTTCGCGATCCTCGACGAGACGGATTCGGGGCTCGACATCGACGCGCTCCGCATCGTCGCCGAGGGCGTCAACGCCCAGCTCAACCCGAACATGGGCGTGCTGCTCATCACCCACTACCAGCGCCTGCTCAACTACATCACGCCGGACGTGGTCCACGTGCTGGCCGCCGGCCGCATCGTCACCAGCGGCGGCAAGGACCTGGCGCTTCGGCTCGAGGAGGAGGGCTACGGCCCGATCCTCCGCGAGAACGGGCTCGACGCCGTGGGCAACGACGAGGACCTCAAGGTCCCGCAGGAGCCCGAGGCCGCCGGCGCGGGCCGGTGAGGGAGCCACGATGACCACCGAGACGCGCCCGGCCGCCACTCCCCTGGACCCGGCCGCGCTCCGGGCCGACTTCCCGATCCTCGACCAGGAGGTGCACGGGCACCGCCTCGTCTACCTCGACTCGGCGGCGACGTCGCAGAAGCCCACGCCCGTCATCGCGGCGATGGACGACTACTACCGCCACGACAACGCGAACGTCCATCGCGGGATCTACGCGCTGTCGGAGCGGGCGACGGCCGCGTACGAGGGCGCCCGCGTGAAGGTCGCCCGGCTGATCGGCGTGTCCGACGCGCACGAGATCATCTGGACGCGCAACGCCACCGAGTCGCTGAACCTGATCGCGTACTCGTGGGGCCGCCGCCACATCGAGCGGGGCGACGTGATCGTGCTCACCGAGATGGAGCACCACGCGAACCTGGTCCCCTGGCAGATCCTCGCCCAGGAGAAGGACGCGGACCTCGAGTTCATCCCGATCACCGACGACGGGCTGCTCCGCCAGGACGTCTACGAGGTGCTGCTGCGCCTCAAGCCCAAGCTGGTGTCGCTGACCCACGTTTCGAACATGCTGGGCACGATCAACCCGGTCGAGGAGATGACCCGCAGGGCCCACGAGGCTGGCGCGCTGGTCGCGATCGACGGCGCGCAGGCCGTGCCGCACATGCCCGTGGACGTCGAGGCCATCGGCTGCGACTTCTACGCGTTCAGCGGGCACAAGGCGATGGCACCCACGGGCTCCGGCGTGCTGTGGGGCCGGCGGTCGCTGCTCGAGGCGATGCCCCCGTTCATGGGCGGCGGCGACATGATCCGCGAGGTCCACCTGCGGCGCTCGGACTGGAACGACATCCCGTGGAAGTTCGAGGCGGGGACGCCCGACATCTCGGCGGCGATCGGCCTCGGCGAGGCGGCCGACTACCTGCGCGCGCTGGGGATGGACCGGATCCGCGCCCACGAGGGGGAGCTGACGGCGTACGCGCTCGACGTGCTCCCGCGCGAGGTGCCGGGGATCGAGCTGTACGGGCCGTCCGCGGAGCAGCGCGGCGGCGTGGTGGCGTTCAACCTGCCGGGGATCCACCCGCACGACGTGGCGCAGGTGCTCGACCGCTTCGGCATCGCCATCCGCGCCGGCCACCACTGCACGATGCCCCTCCACGAGCGGCTCGACATTTCGGCGACCGCCCGAGCCTCGTTCAGCGTGTTCACGACGACCGCCGACATTGACGCGCTGGTGGCCGGGCTGCGCGAGGTCCAGAAGCTGTTCGGCGGCGAGGGGTAGTTCGGCGCAGCGCTGCGGGCCGCCCGCCCGTGCCCCGCCGCTCGCCCGCCCCTCTCCTCGCCCGCCCGCCCCTCTCCTCGCCCGCCCGCCCCTGCCCCGCCGCTCGCCCGCCCCTGCCCCGCCGCTCGCCCGCCCCTGCCCCGCCGCTCGCCCGCCCCTGCCCCGCCGCTCGCCCGCCCCTGCCCCGCCGCTCGCTCGCAGGGCGAGTGTGCGGACGCGCCGGGGGTTCGCGCCGCTCGCGTGGCGAGGCGCCTGGCCCGTCCGGGCGTCGGCTCGCTCGCCCGCCGAGCCGCTGCAACGCGCCAGGGCTCATCTCGCCCGCTGGGCGGTTCAAGCACGCGGTGCGCGCGGTGCACGCGGCGCGCGTGATCCTCTCGGTCGTTGGCGGACCACGTCGTCCCGCCGTTGAGCGCCTTGAGCGCGGGGCGAGGGGCGTTGGCCCTACACGCCCGTTGGTCACGACGCCCGTCGGCGGCTGCCACAATCGACGACATGAAGCAGATCGCCGAGAAGGTCGACGTGCTGGTCGCGGGCGGAGGCACGGCCGGGCACATCGCAGCAATCCAGGCGGCGCGTGCCGGCGTCAAGACATCGGTCATCGAGGCCGGATCGATGCTCGGCGGGACCATGACCGCAGGCGGCGTCTGGATGCCGAACCACTTCTTCACGAGGACCGGTCCCGTCGTCCAGGGCATCCCGTGGGAGCTGTTCACGAAATCCAAGGAGATCGAAGGACTGCCCGTTCCCGACTACCGACGTCGGCGGCCGGTCGAGACCCCCGGCTACTACTCGTACATCAACGTCCCGGTCTACGCGGCGCTGGCCGAGGCGACGGCGGCGGACGCGGGGGTCGTCCTCCACTACCACGAGTTCGTGAGCGAGGTTCTCGCCGACGGCGACTGGTGGGAGGTGGTGTCGCTGGGCCGCGGCATCCGGCGGGTGACGCGCTGTCGCGAGCTGATCGACGCATCGGGCGATTCGGATCTCGTCCGGATCCTCGGCCTCAAGACGCTTCGCTCGAGGGTGCGCCAGCCCGGGACACTGCAGTATCAGATCGGCGGGATCGAGTACGAGCAGGTCTGGAGGGACGAGGTCCAGGCGATCTACGAGGAGGCGATGGCCGACGGCATGCTCGACAAGGGCGACTGGGCTTACGCGAATATGGAGCCCTTCGTGTACTACCTGCGCCACGGCGGCCACAACGCGACGCACGTCTACGACGCCGATACCTCCGACGCCGACGGCCAGACCCGGGCGAACATCGAGGGTCGCGAGCGCATGCTGCGCATGTTCCGCTTCGTGCGCGAGCAGATCCCAGGCGCGGAGCGCGCGTCGCTCCGCTACATGGCCCCGTTCGCGCTCGCCCGGGAGACGTACCACACGGTCGGCGAGTACACGGTGGTCAAGGACGACTTCGTCAAGGCCACGCGGTTCGAGGACGCCGTCTGCAACGCCTTCAACTACATCGACCTCCACAGCCAGGCCATCGGCTGCGAAGTCTCGTTCATCGATGAGCCGGAGGCGACCCCGACTGTCCCCTTCCGGGCGTTGATCCCGAAGGGTTCGCGGCGGATCACGGTGGCGGGACGGAACGTGTCGGCCAGTCGAATCGCGTTCGCGGGCATCCGGGCGCAGTGCACGTGCATGGCGATGGGCCAGGCGATGGGCGCGGCCGCGGCGCTCGCCGTGCAGCGCGGGGTGGCCTCCCGCGACGTGCCCACGGCCGACGTGATTGCGTTGACGATCGAACACGGCGCAATTGCACCCGGAGCGGCGCCAGGCGCCTAGTCCACAGGAGGTGTGAGGCGGGCAAAGGGTCGCGAAGGCCCTCCGCCCGCCCCTCTCCTCGCTCGCCCGCCCCTCTCCTCGCTCGCCCGCCCCTCTCCTCGCTCGCAGGGCGAGTGTGCGGACGCGCCGGGGGTTCGCGCCGCTCGCGTGGCGAGGCGCCTGGCCCGTCCGGGCGTCGGCTCGCTCGCCCGCCGAGCCGCTGCAACGCGCCAGGGCTCATCTCGCTCGCTGGGCGGTTCAAGCACGCGGTGCACGCGGCGCACGCGGCGCGCGCCGGCGCTCCTCGCGGGCACCTCGGCGGACTCCGCCACGGGACGCCCCGGAGCGGGTGTCAGCTCGCCTTCGGCCCCGGGCGCGCGACGCCGCGCGATGCAAGGTGCCCCTCGAGCAGCCCGACGAGCCGCTCGAACGCCGCGTACTTCTGCGGCGTCCGGCTCCGCTCCCGCTCGCCGATGACGATCGGCCGGCAGCGGTCCCAGGCCTCGAAGATCGACTCGCTCAGCAGCTCGTCGAGCAGCGACAGGCTCGCCACGCCGCGGTGGTGCAGCACGCCCATCGTCTCGTAGAAGGTCGCCACCTGGTCGAACGCCACCCAGTCCTCGATGTCGGCGCCCACCGTGAACGAGGCATGGTCCGCGTACGACCACGTCTGCACCCGCCAGTAGGCGCGTGTGAGCGGCTCGGACAGCAGCGGCTCGTACAGGCGCAGGACGATCTCCTCGCGCCGCTGGACGTACTGCAGCCGCAGCTGGACGACGGCGATGACGATCCAGCCGAGGAGCGCGAGGCTCCCCAGCGACGACAGGACGGCGACGATGTCCACAGTCACGTGTCCTCCGGGCGCCAGCGCTCAGCCCAGCCGGACGCCCTGCCGGGCGAGCTCGGCGCGCACCCCGCCGATGCTGACCGAGTCAACGCCCGTGTCGTTGCGCAGGGAGACCGCGGCGGCCACGCCCGCGCCCTGCCCGCTGACCGTGCAGCACATCATCGAGCGCACCGCGGCGTGACTGATCTTGTCGCCCCCGATCGACCGGCCGGCCACCAGCAGGTTCCCCACGCCCTTGGGCACCAGCGACCGGTACGGCACGTGGAAGTAGCGCCCGGTCGTGGGCAGCACCAGCACGCCGTACCCGTCGATGAACTCGGGGAAGATGCCGATGGAGTCCTCGAAGCGGGCCTCGCCGCGCACGTCATCGGCGGTGAGGTTGTAGACCGCGTCGATCTTGCGCGTGTCGCGCAGCCCGACGGTCAAGCCGAAGTTGCGCAGCGTCGCGTTCTCGCACCCGGGCATGAACGCGCGCAGGGCCGCGATCGCGTGCATCGCCTGACGCCGCCCCTCGATCTCGGCGCGGCACAGCTCGTCAGCCGAGGTCCCGTCCACCTCGCCCATGTGGATCAGGTTGAGGTACGTGAGGTCGCCGCTGTCGTGCACCGAGCCGTACGTCCCGGCCATGGTGATCAGGCCCGGCGGGATGAGGCCAGCCTCGACCGCCTTCCGAAACGGCTTGCGCAGGAAGGGCGAGAACAGCTCGTCCTCCTTGCCGTCGGTCTCGATGTCCCACTCGAAGTTGCCCGCCCAGTCCCGGTACTTGGGCGGGTCGGCCTTGATCGCGTCGATGAAGGCGCGCTTGTTGACGCCGGTCATCGAGAACATGACCGACGCCGAGAGCATCTCCTCGCGCGGCGTCTTGCGGGTCGGCGCGCCGGCGCGGTACGCCACGTCGGCGTCGCCCGTGGCGTCCACCACGCGCCGGGCCAGGATCGCCTCGCGGCCCGACTTGCTCTCGGTGATCACCCCCCGAAGCACGCCGTCCTCGAGGATGGGCGCCACGAATGTGCGGTGGAGCATCGGGTGGATCCCGTTCTCCTCGACCAGCTTGTCGGCGACCACCTTGAACCGCTCGGCGTCGAATGCCTGGCTGACGGACTGCGATTCGTCGGTGCTGGCGCCCTCGGCCCGCGCCCGCGCCTCGATCTCGGAGCCGATCCCCACGCTGTCCTGGGTCTGCTCGTGGCGGTACCAGGCGAAGCTCTCGACGCCGACCGCGGTGATGTTCCCGCCGAAGCAGCCGAAGCGCTCGAGCAGCGTGGTCCGGGCACCGGCGCGCGCGGCGCCCAGCGCGGCGCCCAGGCCGCCCGGCCCCGACCCCACGACCAGGACGTCGGTCTCATGGACGACGTCGATCGTCCGGGCGGGCTCGGTGATCTGGCGGAGGCCGGGAAGGTGCGCGGTCATGGCGGGGGAGACCTCAGGCTGGGACGCGGCGAACGGCTGTGGGGCGCGGGCGATGGGTGGACGAACGGCCGCGGAGCACGAAGGCGAGCCCGCCGCGATCCTAGTCCGCGACGGCGAACACCGGCGCCGGCACGACGCTCACGGTGACCGTCGCGCCCGGGTGGAGCCCGGCGGACTCGGTGGCCGACATCTGCGCGACCACGATGGTCTCGTCGGGCAGGGCCACCTGGGCGCGGCAGAGCGAGCCGAGGAAGCTGACGGCGAGCACGCGCCCGGTCCCCCCGTCGGCTGCCGCGAGGCGCACGTTCTCCGGCCGGACCAGCACCTGCACGGCGCCGCGGTCGGTGGCGCCCGGCAGGAGCGGCACGCGGGTGCCGAGCACCTCGACGTCGCCGCCGTCCGTCCGGCCGGGGATCCGGTTGGTGAGCCCCACGAACTCGGCGACGAACTTGGTCGCCGGCCGGTCGTACAGCTCAGCCGGGGCCGCGATCTGCTCCAGGCGCCCCGCCGACATGACGCCGACGCGGTCGCCCATCGCCAGCGCCTCCTCCTGGTCGTGCGTCACGAACAGGGTGGTGATGCCGACCATGATCTGGATGCGCCGGATCTCCTCGCGCAGCTGGCGGCGCACCTTCGCGTCGAGCGCGGACAGCGGCTCGTCGAGGAGCAGCACCGAGGGCTCGATGGCGAGCGCCCGGGCCAGGGCCACGCGCTGCTGCTGGCCGCCGGACATCTGGTGCGGGTAGCGGCTGGCCTGCGCGCCGAGCCCCACGAGCTCGAGCGTCTCCTCGGCCTTCTTCATGCGCTTGGCGCCGTCCACCCCGCGGAGGCGCAGACCGTACGCCACGTTGTCGCGGGCGGTCATGTTCGGGAACAGGCTGTACGCCTGGAACACGATCCCCATGTTCCGCTTGTTCGCGGGCACCCGGGTCATGTCCCTGCCGCCGACGAGGATCCGGCCCTGGTCCACTTCGTCGAGGCCGCCCAGGGCGCGCAGCGCGGTCGTCTTGCCGCAGCCGGACGGCCCGAGCAGGGCGATGAGCTCGCCCGGCGCGATGTCGATCGACAGGCCCTGCAGCGCGTGCACGGAGCCGTACCAGCGGTGCATGTCCTCGAACGCCACGGCCACGCCGTGGCCGGTCGCGGCAGGGCTCGGGCTTGCGACGGACATCAGGCAGGCTCCTCCTCGGCTCGCTGGGCGCGGCTGTCGGCGCCGGGTGCAAAGCGAGAGATGACGAACAGCAGCACGAAGGCGAACACGAGGGCGGCCAGCGACACTGCGACCGAGACGTACGGGTTCCGCTTGCCGAGCAGGTAGATCACCACCTGCACCGTGTTGAACGAGAGCAGCGACGAGATGGTGTACTCGCCGAGCACAAGGGCGATCGCGAGCACCGACGCCGACAGGATGCCGCCGCGGATGTTGGGCACGATCACCGAGAAGATCGTGCGCGGCCAGCCGGCCCCGAGGCTGCGCGCGGCATCGGACAGGGTGGCGGTGTCGATGGACCGCAGGCTCGAATCGATGGCGCGATACGAGTATGGGAGCACCAGGATCACGTCGATGAACGCCAGGGTGAGCGCCGAGGCCCCGAACCCGCCCAGGTTCTGGCCCATCCACCGGTAGATCGGCGCGATGCCCACGACGATGACGATCGCGGGGATGGCCAGCGGCAGCAGGCACAGGAACTCGACCACGCGGCGCATGCGCGGCACGCGCACGACCGTCCAGACCATCGTGGGGACGAGCAGGACCAGCATGCCGAACAAGGTCAGGACCGCGATCT
>JAJYMP010000096.1 GCA_021786915.1 Chloroflexota bacterium | reverse complement strand
GGGGAACGTGACGTGGGCGATGTACTCGCCGCGGAGGTTCTGGATGGCCCAGACGAAGGCGCCCGGCGTGGGCGACGTGGGGTCGGTTGTGCCGGGGGCGATGAAGGACACCGACGCCGCGAGGTCGGGTGAGCCCATCGGCTGCTGGGTCTTGGGGTCCAGGAACGAGAACACGAACCGGTTGTCGCCCACGGCCAGCTGCGAGCTGATGATCACCGGGAAGGCCGAGCCGACGGCGGCGCTGGAGCCGGGGATGGCGGCGCCGGTGATGGTCGCCGGCTGGGACGAGGTTGGCCCCTGGGTGACCACCACGAAGCCGCCTGGGTCGGTGGGCTTGCATGCAGCAGCGACGAATGCGACGACGAACAGGAGGGTGGCGAAGGCGGGGCGGTGCATGCCTGTGAGCCTAGCGCTGACGTTTCGAAAGCGCTCGCGGGCCGCCTGCGTAGAATGTCTGCCATCCACCCCGGTCCGTCCGCCCGAGGCTCGCCGTCCCTGCCGTGACCCGCTACCAGAAACTCGCACTCGCCACCGTCGTGACCACGGTCCTGCTCGTGGCCATGGGGGTCATCGTCCGAGCCACCGGCTCCGGCATGGGCTGCCCCGACTGGCCGCTGTGCAACGGCCAGCTGATCCCGTCCACGACCGACTACCGGCCGTGGCTCGAGTGGATCCATCGCGCGATCGCCTCGATCATCGGGTTCGAGATCCTCGGCCTCGCGTACCGCGCCGTCCGCCACCTCCGCGACCGCAAGTCCATCCTGTGGCCGACGCTGTTCGCGGTGATCCTGGTGGGCTTCCAGGCGTACCTCGGAGAGGAGACGGTCCGGCTGGGCAACTCCGGCGTGTCGGTGCTGGCCCACCTGGCCAGCGCGATGGCGCTGCTCGGGCTGCTGACCTACCTCCTGGTCCGGGCTCGGTATCCCGGCCGGATCGTGGGCCCGGGCGGCAGCCAGCGGTTCACCCTCCTTGCGATCCTCTCCGCCGCGTCCATCTACGCGCTGCTGCTGTTCGGCTCCAATGTGATGGCCAACGATGCAGGCGCGGTGTTCACCGACTGGCCTCTCATGAACGGCGGGATCAGCCCCGCCACCGCGCCGGGCCTGCCGCCCGTGGTCGCTGGGCTGTACGAGATCCAAGCCCTCCACCGGTATGTGGCGGCGATCGTCGCGGTCATCGTCTGGGCGACGGCGATCGGCGCCTGGAGGACGCAGAGGGCGCGCCCGGGGATCGTGCGGCTCGCGGTGTGGACGGGCGCCCTGTTCACGGTCCAGGTGGGGATCGGCGCACTGCTGGTGTTCACCGCGCTGGCGCCCTGGGCGCGGACGCTCCACGTGATCGACGGCGCCGTGGTCTGGGCGCTGGCCGTGGCGCTCGCGGTGGCGTCCTACTACGAGGCGCGGATGGCCGTGGCCACGGTCGAGGCGGACTCGGGCGCCGGCGAGGACGGGGGCGACCGGCCTGACGGCCGGCCGAAGCACTCCAGGGGCGACACGGTCCGTGCCTACGTCGCGCTGACCAAGCCCCGGATCATCGAGTTGCTGCTCATCACCACCATCCCGGCCATGGTCCTCGCCACCCGCAACCTGCCCGGGATGAACGCGCCCGAGTGGTTCCGGCTCGCCTTCTGGACGCTGGTCTGCGGCTCGCTCGCCGCCGGCTCCGCCAACGCCATCAACCAGTACCTCGACCGCGACATCGACCTGCTGATGTCGCGCACCCGCCGCCGCCCGCTGCCGGCGCACGCTGTCACGCCCGAGGACGCGATGCTGTTCGGGATCGTGCTGGGTGCGATCTCGGTGTCCGCGATGGCCTTCTTCGTCAACCTGGTGGCGGCGTTCCTGACGCTGCTAGCGATCGCGTTCTACGTGGTCGTCTACACGGTCCTGCTCAAGCGCAACACGACCCAGAACATCGTCATCGGGGGCGCGGCCGGCGCGCTGCCACCGGTCATCGGCTGGGCGGCGGTGACCGGGCGGATCGAGATCCCGGCGGTCGTGCTCTTCCTGCTGGTCTTCTACTGGACCCCGCCGCACTTCTGGGCGCTCGCACTGCGGATCCGCAAGGACTACGAGGCCGCCCGCATCCCGATGCTGCCCGTGGTCAAGGGGGTGCCCGAGACGACGCGCCAGATCGCCGTCTACACCGTGGTCCTGGTCGCGATCAGCCTCGCGTTCTACCTGATCGCCGGGATGGGCCTGGTCTACCTCGTCGCCGCGGTGGGGCTGGGCGCCGTGTTTCTCTGGCGGGCGTACGTGCTGTGGACCCAGGGCGCATCGCCTGAGGGGTCGCTGACGCAGTCGATCCGCCTCTACAAGTACTCGATCAGCTACCTGACGCTGCTGTTCGCGGCGGTGATGGTGGACGCGCTGGTGGTCGTCCGGGTCTAGCGGCAGTTCGCGGGCGACGGGGCCGTCCCCCACTCGCGACGCGCGCCGCGACGCCGCCGCATGGCACCCGCGATGCCCGGGCATGCGAGCAACGCTGCACCTGGCGCTCCCCGCTGTGTCACGATCCCAGCATGGAGCTGACCTTTCTCGGCGGCGCGCGCACGGTCACCGGCTCGCGCCACCTCGTCGATACCGGCCACGCCAGGATCCTCGTGGACTGCGGGATGTTCCAGGGCGGCCCGGCCGAGGCCGTGCGCAACCGCATCCCGCTCGGGGTCGACCCGGCCTCGCTCGACGCCGTGGTCCTCACGCACGCGCACCTCGACCATTGCGGCCTGCTGCCGCTGCTGGTCAGGGAGGGGTTCAGGGGCCGCATCGTGTGCACGGCGGCGACCGCCGAGCTCGCGCGGCTTGTCCTCCTCGATTCGGCGAAGCTGCAGGTCGAGTTCGCCAAGCGCGCGGCGCGCCGGGAGCGACACCACCCCGAGCGGGCGGCTGCCGATGACGCTCGGGAGGAGCGGCTGTACGAGGCGGCGGCCCACCTCGCCGCCGACGGCGCGGCGAGCCCGGGCGGTCCCGACCCCGAGGAGATCCTCCGCTCCGCCGGTCCTGAGGTGGAGCTGGACTTCGACGAGCCGCTCTACACCGAGGACGATGCCGAGGCCGCGTTGCCGCGCTTCGCGGCCGTGGCCTACGGCGCGGAGACGGAGGTGGCCCAGGGCGTCCACGTCACCCTGCTCGACGCGGGCCACATCCTCGGCTCGTCCATCGTCCGGATGCGCCTCGCCCGGACCACGGGCGGCCGCGATGCCATCGTCGTGTTCTCGGGCGACCTGGGCCGGCCCGGCACGCCCATCCTGCGCGACCCGACGCCCCTCGACGCGGCGGACGTGGTGCTGTGCGAGAGCACCTATGGGGGGCGGGAGCACGAGGCGGCCGAGCGCTCCGTCGAGATGCTCGCGGCGACCGTCCGCGAGACCGCCCGCCGCAAGGGCGTGCTGCTGATCCCCTCGTTCGCCATCGGCCGGACGCAGGAGATCGTCTGGGAGCTGCACCGTCTGGTCGACGCCGGGCGGATCCCGCAGCTGCCGCTGTACCTCGACTCGCCGATGGCGAAGTCGGCCTCGGACGTGTACCGCCGCCATCCCGAGGCGTACGACGAGGAGACGGCCGCGCTCCTCCGCGCGAACGAGGCGCCGCTCGACTACCCCGGCCAGCACGTCGTGCGCGACTACGAGGAGTCGGAGCGGATCGCGCGCACGCCGCCGCCGTACGTGGTCGTCGCGTCGAACGGGATGCTCACGGGCGGGCGATCGGTCGGGCATGCGTCGCGCCTGCTCGACGACCCGTCCGCGACGATCCTGTTCGTCGGGTACCAGGGCGAGGGCACGCTGGGCGGCCACCTCGTCCGTGGCGCGACGACCGCGCGCATCGACGGGCGCGAGATGCCCGTGCGGGCGACCATCCGCTCGCTCGGCGGGTTCTCGGCCCACGCCGACGAGCCCGAGCTGCTCGCCTGGCTGGGCGGCTTCATCCGCGGCCGCAAACCGGGCGACCCGGGCGTGCCCGCGCACGTCTACCTCGTCCACGGCGACCCGCCCGCGCAGCAGGCGTTGACGCCCAAGGTGGCCGCGCTGGGGTTGGCCGTGGACGTGCCGGCCTGGGAGCAGACGGTCTCGCTCGACTAGCGCTCGACGAGAAGACGCCGGGGCGCAGCCACCGCGCTCGGGCGCGGCACGCGCCTCGCCCGGCCCGGCCACGGCTGTGCGCCCGGGCGTGGCACGCGCATCGCCCCCGCCTGACCCGCGCGCCCCCGGTATCGTTGGCGCTCGTGCTGTTGCTGCTCAAGCTCACGCTGACACCGCTCCTCATCGGCAGCGCGAGCCTTGCGGCGCGACGATGGGGCCCGGCGGTGGCGGGCTGGATCGTCGCCCTCCCGCTCACCTCCGGTCCTGTGCTGTTCTTCGTGGCTCTTGACCACGGGCCGCAGTTCGCGTCCGGCGCGGCGGTGGGCACGATGCTCGGCCTCGGCGCGATCGTGGCCTACGCCCTCGGGTTCGCTGCCACATCGTCGCGCGGGCCGGTGGTGGCGCTCGTCGTTGCGACCGGGTGCTACCTCGCGGCCGGGCTCGGCCTCCAGTTCGCCGCCGGCTGGCCACTCGTACTGCTCGCTGCGCTGGTGACGCTGGCGATCCTCGCCACCCTGCGCGTCCTGCCCGCGTCCACGAGCGGCCCGTCGACGGCGCGCCACCCCGCCTGGGACATGCCGGCCCGGGTGGTCGTCGGCACCGTGCTCGTGGTGGGCCTGACGACCGTCGCCCCGCTGCTCGGGCCCACGGTGTCCGGCATCGTCACCACCTTCCCGGTCTACGTGTCGGTGCTGTCCGTGTTCGCGTTCCTCCACGGCGGTCGGCCGGCGGCGATCGGCACGCTGCGAGGGGCGCTGATCGGGCTGCCCGGGACGGTCGCGTTCTACCTGCCGATCCACTACCTGATCGTCAGCGCCGGCATCGCGCCGGCGTTCGCGCTGTCGCTGGCGATCACCGCGGTCATCGGCGCGATGGCGCTGCCGCGGGCGCGCGGGATCGGGTCGACGCCCGAGGTGCTCGACGTCGAGATGGTCTAGCGTCCCGATCCGCTGGTCCCTCGCTGGTCGAGTCGCGTCGGGGTCGGGAGCGCCCCGCGCGCGCACGTCTCGCACCGCGAACCCCCGGTTCTGGTCGGCGCCCGCGCACGCCGCTGCGCGCGGCGACCCCGGCGCGACTCGGCCGCCGGCGCGCGGCGGGGGTCCCGGGCGGTGACCAGCGATCCCTGCAAGCAGGCCAGGGCGCCATCGGGCCGCCGGCCGACCGCGCGTCGGTCTCGCACTGGCTCGGTGCGCTACGGGCCGGGGCGGGCGGTCGTCCTCCGCGCATGCTTCGCCTGGTACATCCTGCGGTCTGCCTTGCGGACGAGCTCGTCGAGGCTCTGCGGCTGCTTCGGGTCCATCACCGCGGTGCCGACGCTCAGCGAGACCGCGAACTCGCGATCCGGCCGCCCGTTCGCACGTTCCACGGCGTCGGCCACCCGCGTCTCGAACAGGTCCCCGTCCGCCGGTGAGACCTCCGTCGCCAGAATCGCGAACTCGTCGCCGCCCAGCCGGGCGATCAGGTCGGCGTCCCGGAACGAGCCTCCCCGCAGCAGGCCGGCGACCTCGCACAGGGCGCGATCCCCGGCCTCGTGCCCGAGGCGGTCGTTGATGTCCTTGAGGCCGTCGAGGTCGGCGAACAGCAGCCACAGCCGATTGCCGGTCCGGATCGAGGTCCGGATCTGCTGGTCGCCGAGCGTCATGAACCCGCGCCGGTTCAGGAGCCCCGTGAGTTCGTCCGTGTTGGAGAGCGCCCGGATGGTCTCGACCATCCGGTGGTGCTCGGACACATCCCGCAGCACCACGAGGCTGCCAGCCTCCCGTCCCCTCACGTCGGCGATCGCTGTGACCCGGATGCTCAGCCATCGGCTGGGCCCGGGCTGGTCCACAGGCTGTCCGGGAGGCGGCGGCCAGGGGCGCACGGCCACGATCGGCATCTCCATCTCGCGGTCGCCCGTCCCCTCGAGGGCGGCGACGAGACCGGGGACGTGGCGCAGGACGTGGCTCGCCTCCTGGCCCGTAGCGTCCCCGGTGATCTCGAGGAGTTGGGTCGCAGACATGCTGAGAGCCGCGATGCGCCGCTCCGTGTCCAGCACGAGCAGGGCGTCCGTGAGGGAATCGAGCAGCGTCGGCCAGGCCACGGGAACCACGTCGAGCAGCCGGTATCGCAGGACGCCCCAGGTGCCGATGAGTCCCGAGACCGCGAACGCGATCGAGCTCAGGTCGGCGTGGACCGCTGCCTCGAGCCCCAGCATGTAGAGGACGCTGCCCGCGATCGGCGCGAGCGTTGCCACGATGGCGAGCCGGAGGCTCGGCGTGTAGACGGCCGGGTAGCGGAAGATGGCGACGACCAGCGCGACGAGCCCCGTCGCGATGAGGCACAGGGCATAGGCGCCCTGGACCCAGAACCACGGCCCGTGCTGGTAGACCGCCGTGACGCCCCAGGCGTCGACCAGCTCGACGGCGGGCCACAGCAGGTGGTGCGACGCATTGGTCGCCGCCATCCCGACGGTCACGATCGGCACGACCGCCAGGAGGGCGATCCGGACCGGTGTCAGCCACCCGTCGAGCCTGGTCCACGCGCAGACGAACAGCAGGTACAGGAGGGGCACGCTCTCGATGCCCGGGTAGGCGATGACGGCCCAGGCGATCTTCGTCGGCAGCGCGATGGATGAGGCCTCGAAGGCGCTCGCGACCAGCCACCATGCGATGGCGAGCATGAGGAGCGCCAGCTCCCGCGCTCCCACCATGTGCCGCCGGCGCCACGCCGCGACCGCGACGACGACCGAGACGGCCGCCGAGAGGACGTACGAGAGGACGAGCAGGTTGAATTGCATGACGGCTCCGCGGTCCGCCGCGACAGGGTGGCGTGGGAGCCCATCCTAAGCCCGCCATGATCGGCCCCGCGCCGCCCCGCGCCTCGGGCGACGACTCGTTCTCGCACGGAGGCGCTGGGCTGTGGCGCGCCACGGCGGGTTCACCGCCGCCTGCGGGTTCCGGGGCCGGGAACGCTCGAGGGCGCCCCCAGCCACCTCCCCGAAGGGTTCCTGGGCTCAGCCGGCCCGTCCGCAACGGGCCGGAGGGACCATGACACGCCGGCCCGCGCGCCGCACATTCGGGCCACATCACCGCGGGTTGCCGCCACGGCGCACCCGCGGTGTCCGCGTTGGCTGTGGCGCATCCTGGAGTCCGGCGATGGCCCACCATGACGCCCCGCTGGCCGGGCGTTCGTTCCTGTCCCTGCGCGACTTCTCCGCAGCCGAGATCGAGGCCCTCCTGACGCTTGCGGCCACCCTCAAGGCGGAGAAGCGCGAGCGCCGCGAGTGCCGCCGCCTCGACGGTCGCTCGATCGTGCTCATCTTCGAGAAGGACTCGACGCGGACGCGGATCGGGTTCGAGGTCGCCGCCTACGACCAGGGCATGACGGTCACCTACTTCGGCCCGTCGGGGAGCCATGTCGGCAAGAAGGAGTCGGTCAAGGACACCGCCCGGGTGCTCGGCCGCCTGTACGACGCGATCGAGTTCCGGGGCTTCCACCAGACCGATGTCGAGACCCTCGCCCGGTACGCCGGCGTGCCCGTCTACAACGGCCTGACCGACGAGGACCATCCCACCCAGATCCTTGCCGACCTGCTGACGATCCGGGAGCGGGTCGCGAAGCCCCTGGCGGGCGTGGCGCTGGCGTACGTGGGCGACGCGCACAGCAACATGGGCGACGAGTGGCTGCTCGGCGCGGCGATCATGGGTATGGACCTGCGGATCGTGGCGCCCCTGCCGGTCTGGCCGCGCGACGACTTCCTTGAGCCCGCCCTCGCCATCGCGCGCCGCAGCGGCGCCCGGATCACGGTGACCGAGGACGTCGATGAGGGCGTCCGCGGAACGGATGTGATCTATACCGACGTCTGGGTCTCGATGGGCGAGCCCGAGGCCGTGTGGGACGAGCGCATCGCCATGCTCCGGCCGTACCAGGTGGACGCCGCGATGCTCCGCGCCACGGGCAACCCGAACGTCAAGTTCATGCACTGCCTCCCCGCGTTCCACGATCTGGAGACCGAGACGGGCCGCAAGATCCACGAGCGGTACGGCCTCGAGGCGATGGAGGTCACCGACGAGGTGTTCGAGTCGAAGGCATCGATCGTGTTCGACCAGGCCGAGAACCGGATGCACACGATCAAGGCCGTGCTGGTCGCGACGCTGGCTCGCCCAGAGGTCGGCTGATGCGCGTCGTGGCCGCCCTGGGCGGCAACGCGCTCCTCCGTCGCGGCCAGCCGATGACGGCCGCGAACCAGCGCGAGAACGTCGCCGTGGCGGCCCGGGCGCTGCTGCCGATCGCGCTCGAGCACGACTTGATCCTCACCCACGGCAACGGGCCGCAGGTCGGCCTCCTCGCGCTCCAGAACGCCGCCTACCGGCCGGACGAGACGTACCCGCTCGACATCCTCGACGCCGAGAGCGAGGGGATGATCGGCTATCTGCTGGAGCAGGAGCTGGGCAACCTGCTGCCCGGGCGGCGGATGGCGACGCTGCTCACGCGGATCGAGGTCGCCCGCGACGACCCCGCGTTCATGCACCCGACCAAGCCCATCGGACCCGTGTACGGCCGCGCCGAGGCCGAGCGTCTCGCGTCCGAGAAGGGCTGGACGATCGCGCCCGACGGGCCGAAGTGGCGGCGCGTGGTGCCGTCGCCCGAGCCGCGGCGGATCCTCGAGATCTCCGTCATCGAGCAGCTCGTCGCCGACGGCGTCCTCGTCGTGTGCGCGGGCGGTGGCGGGATCCCGGTGGTCTCCGGCCACGGGGGCTACGGCGGGGTCGAGGCCGTGATCGACAAGGACCACGCGGGAGCGCTCCTGGCGCGGTCGCTCCACGCCGACGCCTTCCTGATGCTGACCGACGTCGACGCCGTGTACGCCGACTGGGGGACGCCGGCCGCGGCTCCCATCCGGCGCATCGCGCCCGAGGACATCGACCCCCGACAGTACGCGGCGGGCTCCATGGGGCCGAAGGTCGCGGCCGCGAAGCGGTTCGCGGAGGCGGACGGCGGTTTCGCGGCGATCGGTTCCCTCGCCGACGCAGGCCGGATGCTCCGCGGCGAGGCGGGGACGATCGTGACGGCGGAACCGGATCCGGTCCGACGGAAGGACGCGGACGCGGGGCTCGTCGCTGACCGGCGCTCCTAGGCTCTTGTCCGGAGGCTGCGGACGACCTCGCCGCTGCCCCGGTCTCCCGCCCTGCGTCGGCCGCGCCGCGCGTCGGCCGCGACCCGGCCCGGTCGCCCGCCGCGCGTCGGTCCCGAACCCCAGCGTGAGTTGCGCGGCCGCCCGACCCAGTCATGTGTCGAATCCCGGCGGAGCG
>JAJYMP010000229.1 GCA_021786915.1 Chloroflexota bacterium | reverse complement strand
CCCGCGCGCACGGGCCGCGCCGCGGGCCCCCGGCTCGGGTCGGCGCCCGCGCACGCCGCCGCGCGCGGCGACCCCAGCACGACTCGGCCGCCGGCGCGCGGCGGGGTCCCGCGCGGCGACCAGCGGGCGACCTCCGGAACGGGACGCTAGCCGATCGACAGCTCCGCCGGGCGCGTCATGATCTGGCGCAGCGCCGTGCGATTGCCGAGCACGGCCCCCCGCTGGAGCGACGCCGCCTCTGCAAGCCCCTTCCGGCGCGCCTCGAGCCAGCCCGCGAGGAACCCGGCGTCGAAGGCGTCGCCGGCGCCGGTCGTGTCCTCGGCCTTGACCGGTGTCGTGGCCACCTCGACGCGGACATGGTCCCCGCCGGCGCGCAGGAGCACCGTGGCGCCCTTGCGCCCTCGCTTGACGACCGCCGCCGGCGCGAGCTCGAGGAGGCGCTCCTCGCGCTTCGGCCCCAGCAGAGCGCGCGCCTCGTCGCGGGTGGCGAACAGCAGGTCCGGCGCGGCCTCCCCGATCAGCCGTAGCGCGGCCCGGCGACCGCTGGCGAGCAGCGGCGCCGACGAGGACAGGTCCACGCTCACGAGCGCCCCCGCCTCGTGGCCCAGCTTCGCGGCGGCCATCCCGGCGAGGCCGAGGGGCTGGTCGAGCAGCGAGTACGCCGGCAGGTGCACCGAGGCCGCCCCGGCAAACCACCCCGGACGCAGGTCCTCCGGCCGGAGCCGCAGCGCGGCCCCGCGGTGGGTCACGAAGGAGCGCTCGCCGCCCGGCTCCACGAGCACGCCGATGCGTCCCGTTGGCGCCCCCGCGATGCGGATCGCCCGCACCTCCACGCCGTCGCCCGCGACGGCGGCCACGAGCGCCCGCCCCATGGCGTCGCGGCCGACGGCGCACACCAGGGTCGGGTGCATCCCCATGCGGCCCAGCCAGCGGGCGGCGTTCGAGGCGGAGCCCCCCTGGCGCATGACCACACGCCCGGTGACGTCCGTGCCGCGCTCCAGCCCGCGGTCCGGGACGAGGACCACATCGAGCACCAGGTCGCCGAGCACCACGACGCGGGGAGCCGCATCAGGACCGCGCCGGGTGGCGCCCGCGGCGCGGCGCCGGGGCAGGCTGCGCGGGCGGGAGAGGCTGGGCATCGGCCGAGGATACGCCCGGGCGCGGGCCGGACGGACCTCGCGGTGTCCGGAACGCAACGGAGGTTGAGCAACAGCAACGCAACCTCAAGCCCTCCTCGGTTGCCTATTGCGCGCAAACGCAGTCCTATTCGGGGGAGCCGGGATCACGACCGGCAGCCGCCCGCGCCACCGGGGGGCGAGTGCAGACCTCGGAGTAGCGCCCAGATGTCCTTGGACGGCCAATACCTCAACCCCCCCGGAGCAGCCCCGGGGGGATTGAACGGTGATCTCCTGATCCAGCCTGCGCGCACGACCGCCGCTGGCCGTGCTCAATCGCGTCGGTGGGGCAGGATGGCCCTCGCGGTCGCGTTGGTGGGCGTGACGACCGCGGTCCTGCACGTCTCGGGCGCCCTCGGCAGCACCCGGGCCACCCTCGAGGTGATGGGGTTCGACCCGGATCGGGCCCGACTGATCGCCGACCTGGTCGGCGCGTCCCTGGCCACGGCAGCCGGCGCCCTCGTCACCGGCGCGGCGCGCTCGTCGACCTTCGCCGGCATGGTCGCCGGGCTCGCCCTGTTCGGGCACACGTTCTACGAGGAGACCCGGGCGGCGATCATCACCAACGGCCCGGCCGGTGCATTCGACCCACTCGGCTGGGCGCTCACGGCGCTCACGCTGATCCTCGCCTTCGCGGTGGTTGCGTGGGCGACCGCGGCCATCACGGGCATCGTCCGCAGCTGGCTCATCGGCGCCGGGCAGGATGTCCTGGCATTCGCGAGCACGGGCCACCGGCCCAGCCGCCTGCGGCGCCCGGCCGGCGTGCTCGTGGTGGCAGTCCTGCTGGTGGTGACCCTGCCGGTCTTCTCCGACATGGTGAACTTCAGCCCGGACGCGCGCATGCGCGACGGCCGAGCCGGCATCGCGGGGCTCACGCAGGCAGGCGTCCCCTCACCGCAGCTGGGCACCGTCACGGCGACCTCTCAGCTGCTGGTGGCCGGCGTCTCGGGCCAGGGCGGGAGCGGCGGGACGGTGCTACGGGCCGGCGCGCCGTGGACCGCGTGGCGGCCCACCGGGCAGGGCCAGCTGGTGGGCGCGTCGTTCGCGGCGCCCTGGATCGGCGGGCAGACGTCCACGGCCAGGATCCAGGTCTATCTGCCGCCCGGCTACGGATCGTCGAACCGCAGCTATCCGGTGGTGTACGCCGTCCCCTGGGCCTCGAACCTGTGGACCAGCGGCGCCGGCCTGACCACCATGCTCGACAACATGATCGCGTCGGGCGCCTTCCCGGCCTCGATCGTCGTGTTCGTCGCCCAGGAGGGCGGCGCCTATCCCGACAGCGAGTGCGCCAACGCGGTCGACGGCCACGAGTGGTTCGAGACGTACCTCACCAACACGATCGTGCCCTACGTGGACGCGACGTACCGCACCATCCGAAGCTCGGCTGCGCGCTCCGTGCTCGGGTTCTCCCAGGGCGGGTTCTGCTCCACGATGCTCGTCCTGCGCCATCCGGACCTGTTCTCGACAGCCGTCTCGCTGAGCGGCTACTACGAGGCGGGCATCCTCACCAACCAGACGCGCAACGCCTACCGACCGTTCGGCGGCGACCCGACCGTCGAGGCGCAGTACTCGCCGCTCAAGCTCGTCGGGCAGCTGTCGCCGGCCGCGCGCCACACGGTGTTCCTGATTCTCGAGGGTGACCCCACGGACCAGTTCTACGGGACGCAGTACCAGGCAATGATCGCCGCGTCGCAGGCTGCGGGCGTGTCCGTGTCGGCCACCCAGTCACCGACAGGGCACGGCTGGCCGACGGTGCGCAGCCTCCTGCCCCAGATGCTCGTCACGCTCGCCCAGCGCGAAGCCGCGCTCGGGGTGTTCGCGTGAGCGGGTCGATGGCGTCGGCCGCGGGCCTCGACATCGAACGGGAGCGCCGCTCGGACGGGCGGCCGCCGCTCGGCGACGAGCCGATGACAGACGCCCGGCCGCGCCGCCACCCGATGGCGATGCTCATCGAGCTCGCCCCCGCGCTGGCGCTGCTGCTGTGCTCCGTCTCGTCGGACATGGTCGCGATCCTCGGCGGCGACCCGATCGGGCTCTGGCGCGTGCTCCCCGCCGGCCCCGTCGTGGGCGACTGGATGGGCGCCGAGGTGTCGAGCACGGCGTTCCTCCTGGTTGGCATCGCGCTCCTGCGGCGCAAGCAGATCGGCTACTGGATGGCCCTGGCGATGGTCGCTGGAAGCGTGGTCGTGCAGGGCGCGACCCTGGGCCACCCGGGCGCGGTGATCACCGCACTCGGCGTCGGCGTGATCCTGCTGGCGACCAGGGGCCGCTACCACGCCGGAACCGGGCGGCGCGAGACGATCCTCGCAGGAGCCCTGCTGGCCGGTGGCGTCGTCCTGGCCACCGCGGCCGCCCTGGCCACAGCGACGGGCGCCGATGCCGTGGGCACCGCGGCCGACGCGGTGGGCTCCCTGCTGGACCTCGCCACCCCCGTGGCTGTCCCCGGGCTGGCGACGGTGGGCGCCCTGCTCGTGGCGGCGCGCGTGGCGTACATCCTGGCCAGCGTCCTCGTCCTCGATCCCCGGCACGATGACCGCTCCCAAGCAGAGGTCGATGCCGCCAGGGCGACCCTGCGCCGGGTGGGTCGCGGCTCGCTGTTCCCCTACCAGGTCGCGCCCGAGTGCACGGCGTGGACCGACGCTGCGGCGACGGCGGCGCTGGCCGTGGCGGCAGTGGGCCGGGTGGAGGTGGCGCTGGGCGATCCGGCAGGCGAGCCTGCAGCCGCGAACGGCGTCCTCGACGCGTGGCTCGATCGGTGCCACCGCGACGACCTCGCCCCCGTCGTCTACCAGGGATCAGCCGAGCTGGCGACCCGGCTTGCGCGACGCGGCTGGGCGTCCGTGCTGGCGGGGCGCGAGGCCATCCTCGATCCAACCGTGTTCGACCTCTCCACGCCGAGGCTGGCCAACCTCCGGCACACCGTCACGCGGTCCCGCAAGGGCGGGATCACGACGGTCTGGTCGCGTGACGGCATCGCCGGCCTGGGCGACCCGGGCATCGTGGAGGCGGTCGTGCGGCTGGACCGGGAGTGGCGACGGACGGCGGGCCCGCAGATGGGCTTCACGGTGGGGCGCTTCGACCCGCTCGAGGCCGGCCACAGCGCAATCGCCGTGGCCCTCGACGCGGACGGGCAGCCGACGGCGTTCGTCGTGCTGCGGCCAACGGGCAGCGACAGCGGGTGGATGCTCGACGTCATGCGGCGCGCCCGAGGGGGCGTGCCGGGAGCGCTGGAGGCGTGCCTGGTGGCCGCGATCGTGGCCCTCGGCGAGGCCGGGGTCAGCCGGCTCTCCCTGGGCCTGGCGCCACTGGCCGGGCTGGATCCGCGCTCGCCGAGCCGCGCCGAGCGGTGGCTGGCTCGCGGGACCCGCCTCGCCCGCCCGTTCTACAACCACCAGGGCCTGGCGTTCTTCAAGGACAAGTTCGGTCCGGTCTGGGAGCCCCGGTACCTGCTGGTCCCGAGCTGGACCTCACTGTCCACCGCGGTCATCGCCCTGCTCCGGCTGCACCTCGGAGGTGGCTGGGGCCGGGTGGTCAAGTCGGTTGCGGCGGGCCTGATCCCGGCTCGCTGAACCGGGCGGGGGCCTCGTGCGGCGTCCGGGTGAACTGGGGTGACCCGGGCCGAGTCGCCACGCGCAGCCACGCGACGGGCAGGACGAGAACCCACAGGCCCGTGAACGCCGTGACGGCGGCGGCACGGGCGAGTCGATCGATGCGGCGCCAGCGCCCGGCTCGTCTGCGCCGGCACAGCGGGGTTGCGTTTGATGGCCGTCCCACGACTCGGAGGATTGATGCCGCCTGCTGGGCGCATGCCGCCTCGTGGGGCTGTGCCGTCTCGTCGGGGCCCGCCGTCTCGTCGGGCTGCTCCGTCTCTCGGTGCCCCGCCGTCTCGTCCCGCTGCGCTGCTTCGTCGGGCTGCTCCGTCTCTCGGGGCCCCGCCGTCTCGTCCCGCTGCGCTGCTTCGTCGGGCTGCTCCGTCTCGCCCGGCTGCGCGGCCCCGTCAGGCTGCGCCCCCCAGGCCAGGACCAGGGCGGCCAACGCGTAGCCTGAGGCGAGCACACCGAGGGTCCGGCGAGCAGCCTGGCTCGAATCGGCGCCGTGCCCGCGATGCGGCTCCGCGGGGCGCCGCAAGGCCCGGGCCGCCATCCCCAGCGCCACGGCGGGCATCAGCGCCTGGGACGCGTAGGCACCCAGCTCGACCCGCCGCCGAACGGGCCGGCGTCGATCCAGCAAGGCCGGGATCACGAGGCGGAGGTCGCGACGGATCGACCCCTCGGCCCAGCGGAGGCGCTGGCGAACGAGAGGGCGCAGCGACAGGACGGGCTGCTCCCAGATCTCGAGGCCCGCGGGACGCTCGACCCCGCGCCCGGCCGCGAGGTACCAACGCGTCGCCAGCTCGAGGTCCTCGCACAGGGCGTCGGACGGCCAGCCGCCGAGCGCGGCCAGCGCGTCCGCGCGGATGACCATGCCGTCACCGCGGAACTCGGTAGCCCCGCCAATGCGGAGCCGCGCCCGGGCGATCAGACCGTCGACCTCCTGCTCGCCGTCCTGCATCAGGGCGAGCAGGCCGGCTGCGCGCCCGGGCGGGCAGGCCGCCGCGGGCCTGAGCATCCGGCGGCGCGCCTGGGCTGCCGGCGAGCCCGTCGCCACAGCCCGGACGCGCGCAACGAAGTCGGGCGCCACCCGGGCGTCGGCGTCGAGCACCACCACGACGCCGGACACCGGGACCGGCACCGCGGCGAGCGCGGCGCCCTTGCCCCCCGACGGCGTGGCGAGGCGGACCACCCGGGCCACATCCGCGAGGCCGCCTCGCGCAATCGCCGCGCAGGCAAGTTCCGCCATGCCATCGCAGGACGCGTCGTCGACCACGAAGAGCGTCATGGGGTCCGAGCGGGCGGCACCGAGATCGGCGATCAGCGGGGCGATCACCGCAGCCTCGTCACGGGCGGGGACGACCACCGTGACCATCGCGTCGGCGAACGAGGCGGGATCCTGCCGCCGGCCCCGGCCGCGCGAGGGCCCAGGCGCGCACTGCCTCGGCTCCGGCTGCCCTGGACGAGGGTTGCCGCCCGCCAGCACGAGACCCGCCGCGCCTGCTGGCAGCGACAACGCCCCGAGGCGAACGGCAGCCCGCGCAGCACGGCTCCGGGGCATGAGGTACCCCGCCAGCGCGGCCAGCGCGGGGAGCGCCAGCGCCGCGGCTCGCAGCTCGCCGGGGCCGACGGGCCTCCTGGACGTCTCGCGCGACATGGCGCGGGTGCTCGGCTGGCTGGGCATGGGCCGAGGATACGTCCCAGCCTGGGCCCCGCACGGGTCCGGAGGGCCCGTGGCGACGGCTCCCGCAGCCAGTTGCCGTTTGGCTGCGAGAGTCGGCATCGAGATGAACGATGCTCAACCGAACCTGATCCACGGGGAGGTTGAGCCTGACGAGGCCGTATGGGAAGGTGCTCTCGAGCCCGTCGTGGCGACGCCGCCAGTGCGCCCGGGCGTCCCAGGTGCTGTCCACAATGGTCGCGCCCCGATACTCCACTGCCAACCCGAGCGACCGTGGAAGGCGCCGCCGTCCCATCAGGCTGGTTGACCTCCTCGTCCTGCTCGCCATCGTCGTGATCGGCGCCGCTGGCGCGTTCGCGGCAGGGATCTGGGCGATGCCAGCCAATGCGGATCCTTCGGGCCACACCGGACCCGTCTTGGGCCAGACGACTGGGCTGGCCGTCAGCGGCGTCTCAGGCGCCGCCGCCTCGGGCGCCTCCGGCGGGCTGGCCGGAGCTGGCAATGGAGCAGCGGCCGTCGGCTCGGCGTCGTCCGGCCCAGGCGGCGCCTCGTCCACGGCGTCCACGCCAAGCCTGCCCTCGGCGATCTTGGCGAAGGGCACGCCGTGGAGTGCGTGGAGGCCTGCGGGACCGGGGATGGCCACCTCGTTCCAGCTCCAGGCCCCGTGGGTCGGCGGGACCCGCCAAGTCATCAACGTGTCGGTCTACCTGCCCGGCGGGTACGCGACGTCGACCCGCTCCTACCCGGTGATCTACGAGGCCCCGTTCTCCTACCAGTCATGGAACATGTGGATCGGCGTGAAGGCGATGCTCGACGCCCAGATCGCCTCCGGGGCGATGCCGGCCTCCATCGTCGTCTTCGTCCAGCCAGCCCACGGCCCGTACCACGACTCGGAGTGCGCGAACTCGGCGGACGGGCGCGAGTGGCTGGACACGTTCCTCTCCTCCACCCTGGTCCAGGCGATCGACTCCCGGTACCGGACGATCCAGACGCCGGCGGCGCGGTCGGTGCTCGGCTTCTCGCAAGGCGGGTTCTGCGCCTCCATGCTCGCCCTCCGGCACCCCGACGTGTTCTCGACCGCGGTCGCCGTCAGCGGCTACTACCAGGCGGGCATCCGCAACGGCCAGACCTGGAACGCGTGGATGCCGTTCGGCGGCAAGGCCTCGCTCGAGGCCGTGTACTCGCCGCTCCGGCTCGTGGGGCAGCTCACACCGGCGCAGCGGGCAGCGATGCTCCTGGTCCTGGAAGCCGATCCCGCCCAGCCCTTCTACGGTCCGCAGTACCAGGCGATGATCGCGGCAGCGCAACGGGTCGGCGTCGCGGTGGTGCCCGTGGCGATGCCCGTTTACCACTCCTGGGCCGCAGTCCGGCAGGTGCTGCCGCGCATGTTCCGGGCGATCGCCGCCCACGAGGCCGTGCTCGGCGTCTTCGGCTGACCAGTCCGCGCTTGCGATTCCGCAAGGGCGTCGATAGCCGCGCTCGTGCACCGCCAGCCGTTCCCGAGAGCCTGCGGGGTACGATGGTCGTCCCGGCGCGAATCGCCGCGCCGGCGGCCCAGCACGACGCCGCCACCGGAGACCGCCATGACCCTGCCGGACGCCCGCCTCGAGCGGCTCGCCGTGGATACGATCCGAACGCTGTCCATCGATGGCGTCCAGCAGGCCAACTCCGGGCATCCCGGCGCCCCCATGGGCGCAGCGCCGATGGCCTTCGCGATCTGGACGCGCCACCTGCGCCACGCGCCCACGCACCCCGACTGGCCCAACCGCGACCGCTTCGTGCTGTCGGCGGGCCACGCCTCGATGCTCCTCTACTCGCTGCTCCACCTGACCGGCTACGGCGTGTCGCTCGACGACCTCAAGTCGTTCCGCCAGTGGGGCTCGATCACGCCGGGCCACCCGGAATACGGGATCACGCCGGGTGTCGAGGCGACCACCGGCCCGCTGGGCCAGGGCCTCAGCAACGCCGTCGGCATGGCGATCGCCGAGCGGCGGCTTGCGGCCGAGTTCAACAGGCCGGACCACGCGATCATCGACCACCGCACCTACGTGATCTGCTCGGACGGCGACCTCCAGGAGGGCGTCAGCGCGGAGGCGTCATCGCTGGCCGGACACCTGCGGCTGGGCAAGCTGGTCGTGCTGTACGACGACAACCACATCCAGCTCGACGGGCCCACCGCCATGGCGTTCAGCGAGGACGTGCTCGGGCGGTACGCGGCGTACGGCTGGCACACCCAGCGCGTCGTGGACGGCACCGACGTGGGCGCCATCTCCGCGGCGATCGACGCCGCCAAGGCCGACCCCAGGCCCTCGATGATCGCGGTCCGCACGCACATCGGCTTCGGCAGCCCGAACAAGCAGGATTCGCAGAAGGCGCACGGCGCCCCCCTGGGCCCCGACGAGGTCCGCCTCACCAAGGAGGCCTACGGCTGGGACCCGGACAAGACGTTCTTCGTCCCAGACGAGGCGGGCGAGCTGTTCCGCCAGGCGGTGCCGCAGGGAGATCGGCTGGTCTCCGAATGGAACGAGCGGTACCAGGCGTACGCGGCGGCCTACCCGGCCGAGGCGGCGGAGCTCGAGCGGCGCTTGGCCGGCCGGCTGGCCCAGGGCTGGGACGCGACGCTCCCGTCCTGGGACACGGGCTCCGAGGTGGCCACCCGCAACGCGAGCCAGGATGCGATCCAGGTGCTGGCGGCCGCGCTGCCCGAGCTGTTCGGCGGGTCGGCCGACCTGTCGGAGTCGAACCTGACCGACGTGAAGGCCAACGGCCACGACCACTTCGAGGCCGACAATCCCGGGCGCAACCTCCGGTTCGGCGTCCGCGAGCATGCCATGGGCTCGATCGCCAACGGCATCGCGTACCACGGCGGGTTCCTCCCCTACGTGGCCACCTTCCTCACCTTCAGCGACTACATGCGGGGGGCGGTCCGGGTGGCGGCGCTGTCCGGCCTTCACGTGACCTACGTCTGGACGCACGACTCCGTGGGC
>JAJYMP010000632.1 GCA_021786915.1 Chloroflexota bacterium | reverse complement strand
GCGGCAGGACGCGATCAGTCATCGTGCTCGCCGCTGCCGGCAGCTCCGCTGGCACCGGTCGTGGTGACGACCTTCTTCACGATCGTGCGCGTCGACGAGGCGTTGAGTGCGGCCTGCTTGGCCGCCGCGGCGTTCAACTGCGCCAGGCGGGCCTGCGCGGCCTTGAGCTGGCCCTGGATGGTGGCGAGCTTGGTCTGCGCGGCCTTGAGCTGATCCTGGACCGCGGAGGCCGAGTCGCTCTGCGCGGCCATCGCCCCGTTGGCGGCCTGGAGCGCGGATCGGAGGTCCGCCATCTGCAGGGCGACTTGGTCGATCTCGCCGGCGAGGGCCTGCGTTCGCTGGTGCTGGGCGTCGAGCGAGCTGCCGATGCTGGTGGCCGACACCGCGTTGGCGTCGAGCGGCGCCGAAGCGGCTCGCCAGTTCGCGGCGTACTCGACGCACATGGCGCCGGCGCCGATGACGCTGGCGGTGGCGCCCACGACGAGGGCCTTGCGGGTCGCCCGGTGCAGGACGGAACTCGTGGTCATCGCGACTCCTCCGAAGCAGTCGCCGGCTCGGGCCGGCGGAGGGGGACGTTGGCGGCGGGGGACCGCTGGTCGGCGCCGATCGTGGACCACCATCGATGGGCGATGCCGAGCAGCACCAGGCCGCCGGTGAGCAGGTAGAGCGGCAGGAGCGCCATGGTGTCCGTGCCAGCGAGGATGCCGTGGACCCAGGCCATCAGGAACACGAGGGCGGTGAGGCGGTGGACTTTGAGCCACCAGCCCGCGGGGAGCAGGCGGGTCCACTTCGCGGTCGCCGCCGTGATGATCATCGCGTAGAGCGCCACGGAGCCGATGGCGACCGGGACGGGCCGGTACTGGGAGAACCCGGGCACGAACGCGCCGATCCAGTCGACGCCGGCGTACGGGTCGACCGCCAGCAGGACGATGTGGAGCGTGAGGAACGCGCCCGTGAACACTGTCAGGAGCTCGTGCCACGGAAAGACCACGCGGTTCGTCCGCGGGTCGCTGGCGTTGCGCGGGTGGCTCAGCCAGACGCCGGCGGCGACCTGGAGCGCGAGCAGCAGGTATGCGGTGATCCCCAGGGCGCGGGCGGCCACCCACGGTCGCACGGAGAGCGTGCGTTCGTCGGTGACGGGGATCACCTGGTCGGTGACGCCGAGCGCCACGAGCGCCGCCACGGCCCCGATGATCACGAGTGTGGCGACCCTGGCGCGCATCAGCAGGCCCCCGCTTCGGGGGGTGCAGACGGCCGGTGGGGACGCGGGGTATGCAGAAGCATCGATCCTCCGAAGCGTGTGGCAAGGCTCAGAGGCGCCGCAGTGCCCGAAGGTTTCAGCGGCGGCGCAGCCGATGGTCCCCATGAGGGGTGGTACCAGCGGCGCGGACCGGTTCCCCGCGCGATCGGCGCGCACGGCCTGCGCCGGAACCTCGGGCCTCCCGGCCCCGTCGCGCGGGGCCAAGGTTCCCTTCCCGACGGCGCCCATTCCCGGCGAGGCTTCGCAGCGCACCCGCGCCACCATCGGCCACGACGCCCGAAGCCAAACCCCGGAGGCTCACCCTGAGCGGCAACAAGCAACCGACCCGACCCGCCACCCGCAAGGAGCGCAGGAGCGCGCAGCGGCAGGGCCAAGCCGAGACTGCCGGCGGTGGGCACCGGACCCCGGGCATCGCGCCCAAGCGCGCGAGCGCCACCCGGATCAACTCCCGGACGATGACCGTCGGCGGCGTCGTCCTCGGGATCCTCGTCGTGGCCATCGTGGCCGTCGTCCAACTCGGTGGCCACGCCACCGGGACGCTGTCGGACCCGGCCATCGCCTATCCGGCGTCGCTGCTGCACGACAACGAGCTGGGCAGCGCGTCGGCGCCCGTCACGCTCGACGTCTACGACGACTTCCAGTGCCCGATCTGTGCCCAGCACTCGCTGAACGTCGAGCCCTCCGTGGTCAGCAAGTACGTTGCCTCCGGCAAGCTGCGGATCGTCCACCACGACCTCGCGCTCCTGGGCGGCAAGCCGACGGACCCGAACAACGAGTCGCGGATCGCCGCCAGTGGTGCGGTCTGCGCCGTGGCCCAGGGCAAGTACTGGGATTACGCCCACTGGGTGTACGGCAACCAGACCGTCGAGAACGGCGGAGAGTTCACGCGTGACCGCCTGACGTCCATCGCCAAGGCGGCGGGCCTCGACGCGACGTCGTTCGCGGCCTGCCTCGACCAGAGCACGACGACCGGCCAGGTCGACGTGGCCACCCAGAACGCCATCACCATGGGCATCTCGAGCACGCCGACCTTCTACCTCAACGGCGAGCTCGTGGGCTCCGGCCTCAAGTCCGTCGGCGACTTCACCACGCTGGTCGACGCGGCGCTCGCGAAGGCGGCCGCCTCCGCTTCGCCGGCCGCATCCGGGGCGGCGTCGCCCGCCGCGTCGGGCAGCACGGCACCCTGAGCCCCCGCCGCTCGCGAGCTATCTCGTCGGCGCGTAGCCCGTCAGCTCCACATAGGCCTGGCCGCCGACAGCGCGCCCGTCCACGGTCGCAGACACGCGCTGGGAGCCCTCCCAGTACACGACGCCCGTCGTCGCCCGGGTGTCGAGCTCCTGCTGCGCCACCGTCGGGGTGAGCTGGGCGCTGATCCCGGCCGAGGGGATCGCGACCGTCCAGCCCGCGGGGTAGGTCGCCCCCGTCCGGGGTGACGTCCAGTGCGCGGTCACATCGACCGTGAAGTCGGCGCCGCCCAGCCGCCGGGTCGCGCCGTCGGGCGCCACCAGCGTCCCGTACACGAGCGAATCCCAGCCGTCCGCCGCGCGGACCTGCGAGAGCGTGACGTCCGTGCCGTCGCCGAGGTTGAGCGCGAACCAGTCCCAGCCGCCGCCGCCCACGGAGATGAAGTCGCCCCACTGGTGGTCGAACCATGCGATGCCCGTCACCCGGAGCGTCCTCGCCCCGACCGTCAGCGACCCGGTCGCCGTCATGGCGGTCCGCGAGTAGTAGTAGGAGCCGCCCGCCGGGCCGAAGCTGACGAAGCCGTCACCGTTGTGGAGGGCCGGCGCCTTGGTCGCGTGGAGCGCGAGGTCCAGGCCGAAGCCCGCCGCGGGGTCGCCCAGCACCTCGCTGGGCAGCGCGGCCGCGGTGAGATGGTCGGCGCCCGAGGCGCCGCGGATGGTCCAGGGCGCCCGAGTGAAGGTCGACGGGTCGGCGGGGTCGAGGCCGCGGATCGCGAGGTCGAAGCCGGGCGTGGCCGCTCCGCCTACGTTCACCTGCGGGCCGATCTCCGCGCGCTGGGCGTAGTGGAACTGCTGCCCCGCCTCGTCGGTCAGCGCGAGGTGTGAGGCCCACGACACCGGGAAGCCGCCCCGCTCGGCGCGGAACACCACGAACTCGAAGCCCCAGTGGGCGCCAGTCTGGTCCACGAGGTGCCCGGTGTCGTACCACCACTCGGTCAGGCGGTCGTGCGGGGCGTCGTCGCCGGGGAGGACGACCGGCTGGGGGTCAGCGGGCGCGGGCGGGGTGGCGGGCCCTGCCGTCGAGAGGGGGTGGTCGGCCGGCGGGTTGGCGAGCACGGGGCCGCTGCATGCGCCCGCGACGAGCGCGACGGCGAGGAGGAGCGGCATGGCCCGTCTCATCTCGTCGTCGCCTCGACTTCGGCCTCGGTCCGTGGCAGCACCCCCGCCAGGGCGCGGTCCAGCCGCGCCGGGACCCACCAGTTCCAGCGGCCCAGCAGCCGCATCGTGGCCGGGACCAGCAGCGCCCGGACGATGGTCGCGTCGAGGGCAACCGCGATCGCCACCCCCAGACCCAGCGCCTTGATGAGCACGATGTCGGCGAAGGCGAACGACGCGGCCACGACCACGACGATGAGCGCCGCCGACGAGACGATCCGCCCGCTCCGCTCGAGCCCGCGCGCCACGGCCTCCGTGTTGTCGCCGGTCCGGTCCCAGACCTCCTTCATGCGCGACAGCAGGAACACCTCGTAGTCCATCGACAGCCCGAACAGGACGCAGAACAGGATCACCGGCTGCGTGGTCTCGACGAAACCGAGCGGCTGGAACGCGAGCAGGGCCGAGAGGTTGCCGTCCTGGAAGATCCACACCAGGGCACCGAAGCTGGCCACGATCGAGAGGGTGTTCATCACGAGCGCCTTGACCGGCAGCACGACGGAGCGCAGCAGCACGAACAGCACGAGGAACGTGGTCAGCACGATGAACGCGGCCGTGCGCGGGAAGTCGGCCCAGACCCGCGTCACCACGTCCTCGACGTCGGCGGCCCCACCGCCCACCAGGACGGTCATGCCTCCTGGCGGCGCCAGCGTGCCGGTCGGGTTCCGGAGGTCGTGGACCAGGGACCGGCCCTCGGCCGCGTTGGGGCCGTACGGGGTCGTGATCGTGAACGCGGTCAGGTTGCCCTTGGTGGTCGCGGCGAGGCTGGTCGCGACGTAGTGGTCCGGCGGCCCGCCCGGCGCCGCGTACATCAGCTGGTACTGCGCCAGGGTGAGCCGCGGGTCCAGGTCGACCAGGCTCGTCACCCGCAGGATCCGGGGGTCCGCCGCCAGCCTTCGCGAGTAGGCGTACAGCGCCGCGATGTTGGCGGGCGTCGTCGCGTCGCCCTGCGTCCGGATTGCCAGCACCATCGGGGCGAAATCGCCCTCGCCGAACGCCTTGGCCAGGACGTCGTACGCCTGCCGGGAGGGGACGCCCGACGGGAGGATGGTGGCGTCGGGGGCGTTGAACCGGACGTGGAGGAAGGGGATGCCGAGCGTCACGAGGATCGCGAGCGTGGGGACGAACACGCGCACGGGATGGCGCATCACCCGCCGCGCGAGCCTGGCCCACGGGCCGTCGGCGCCGGGCTCAACCTTGACCCGCCGCACCGCGAGGGCGTCGATCCGCGTGCCCACGATGGCGAAGATCGCGGGCAGCAGGGTGAGCGCCGAGGTCGCGGCCAGCCCGACGACGATCGCGCCCGCGATCCCCACCGAGCGCAGGATCATGAACTCGAACAGGACCAGGCCCAGCAGGCCGAGGAGCACGGTGAGCCCGCTGAAGAAGACGGCCCGTCCTGCGGTGGCCACCGTGACGCGCACGGCCTCCGCCACGCGGTCCGGCTGGCCGGCGCGATGCGCCAGCTCCTCACGGAAGCGGCTCGTCATGAGCAGCGAGTAGTCGACGCCCAGGCCGAGGCCCAGCAGCGTGGCGAGGTTGAGCACGAAGATGCTCATCGGCGTCACCGAGGCCACGAGGTAGATCCCGGCCAGCGCCACCAGCACGGCGGTCCCGCCGACGGCGAGCGGTACGGCCGCGGCGACCACGCTGCCGAACACGAGCAGGAGCGCGAGGGCGGCCAGGGGAAGCGAGATGACCTCGCTGCGGCGGAGGTCGGTCTCGGTCACGGTCTGGACGTCGCCGTAGAACGCCGGGCCGCCGCCGATCATGACGTTCAGCCCCGGCACGGGATGGAGCGCGGCCTGGACGCCGGGGATCGCGGCGGGCGAATCGTCAGGCGACAGGTCGAGGAACACGATGTCGTAGGCCGTGTGGCCGTCGGCCGAGACCTGGCTGGGTGCCAGCTCGTGCGACAGGATGCGGGTCACGTGGGGCGCCGAGGCGACGTCGCGGGTGGCGACGTTGACCGCCGTCAGCCACGGCAGGGTGCCCGCGGTCATGGTGTCCGACGTGTAGACGAGCACGAACGCGGACGGCGCCGCGCCGAACTGCTGCTGGAGGAGCTGCTGTGCACGCGCGGACTCGAGGCTGTCGAGCATGAAGCCGCCAGCCGACAACGCACCCGGCGCGCGGGGCGCGAGCGGGATCGCGGCCAGGATCAGCAGCGCCCAGGCGCCGACGATCCACCACCGCCGTCGGACGGCGAACCGCCCCAGGCGCTCGAAGCTCATGCAGGCCCGGCCATGAACGTGCGCGTCACGGGTAGCAGGTTAGATGGGATTCGCGGAAGGTGCTGCGGCCCGCGTTGCGTCCTGCGACACGCGCCGCTTCTCCCGGCCGCCCGCGCCGTTCGCCGCCCGCGCCCTCTCCCGGCCGTCCGTGCCTCGGTCCACTGGGCGGACCTGCCGGCGCCTCGTCCGCCGAGCGGGCCGGGCGGTGCTACGGGGCGTCGGGCCGAGGCTCGACCGGCGGCACGGTGCGGACCGTTCGGCGTCCCGCTCCGGCAGGGCCGCCCCAGAGCCCGCCCAGGGCCGCTCCGGACAACAGGGCCACTCCGGTGCACGTTCTGTTAGCATCGACCGGCCGCGGCCGCCGCGGCGGATTGGCAACGTCCCCGCCGAAGGACCACCCGCGTGACGCTCTTCACGATCTGGTTCACGAAACTCCCCGACTTCCTCGTCATCCTGATCGCCGCGACCATCCTCGCCGGCGGCTTCGTCTTCGTCTTCGCGCGGTCCGCGATGGTCGCCGAGGGCGGTCGTCAGGGCTGGACGCGCCGGATCACGCAGCCCAACGGCAAGGTCCTGTTCGCCGTCCTGGCCGTCGTCTGGGCGCTCGTGTTCGGGATCGGGCTGCAGCTGGTGCCCCACGAGGGCGCCAGCTCGCCGTACGGCGGTCTCGGCCTGATCGCGCTGTTCAGCGGCTTCTTCATCATGATGGGCCTCATCTGGAGCGTGGTCGGCGAGTAGCCGGCGGGCACCCAGCACCACGAAGCCCGGCCGAGGCCGGGCTTCTCGATCCAGGCGAGGCAGCAGGGGCCGGCGTCAGGGCAGGCTCGCGATGATCCCGGGCGCGTCCGCTGGGTTCGCGAGCACGATGCTGGAGCAGTCCCACCGGGTCGTCGTGATCGCGTGTCGCGTTTGGGTTGCGGGCGTGTGCCCGCCGCGCGTCAGGGCAGGGCGGCCACGAGCGTGTTGAGGTCGGCTTCCGTCGCGACGGCGATGAACACCACATCGCCGTGCACGTAGGTGATGGTCCCGAACCCGCCCGCGAGCTGTCCCTTCACGGTCTTCCCGCCAACGGTCAGATCGCTGCCGGACGCGTAGCTGCTGTCCAGCTGGCTGACGAACTTGGACGCGTCCAGACCGGACACCTGGAGCGCGTAGACCATCGTGGGCATGCCGCCCGCGCCCGCGCTGGTGGAGACCCCCATCGCGAACTTGACGTCCGCGAGTGTCTTGCCGTTGCTCTTGAGGATCGTGTCGAGGTCGCCACTGCCGAACGTATTGCTCAGACTCGCCCACGGGATCGTGGAGTAGTCGAAGCTCGTCTTGGTCATGGTCTGGGTCCCGACCTTGTCGGGGATCATGGCCTCGAGGGCGGACGCGTTGCCGGGCGTCAGGCTGATCTCGGGCGCACTGCTGTCCGCTGCGTTGTTGCCCGTGGTGTCGGTCGCGGCGGGGCTGGCACCGCCGGGCGCCGACGTGGCACCCGAGCCGCCTCCGGACGATGCCGCCGGGCTCGCCGCCGAGCCGCCGCACGCCGCGACGAAGAGCGCCATGCCGAGCACAGCGCCGAACAGACGCCGATCGGTGATCACTGGAGTCGAGTCCTTTCTGCGGGACGCGCCGTTTGGCCCCCGGGCGGCTGCTGTCGGCGACGCTCGGCGATTGTAGAAGTCCGTCAGGGGCCCGATATAGCCCGATTGACGCATGTCGCGGGGACCGGATCGGCGCGGGCCGCAGCCGCGCCAGACGCCTGAAACGGCGACGTGCTCGTGGACGCCCGTCGTGGGCCTTGTGTATGATCGGCGTTCATTCAGGCTGCATAGGATTTATGCGGTCGAGGCTCGCGATCTGGCGGCGGAGGTAGCGGCAGGTGGATCCCAAGGTGCAGGGTGGCGACACCCCGTCGGCGCTCGAGGCGGCGCCCTTCGTCAACCTCCGCGACCCCGCCAAGCGCCTCGGCCCCGACGGCAAGCCCGCGGTCAGCCGACGCGCCCCCCGCTGGGAGGACGTGCCCGACGACAAGTGGAACGACTGGCGCTGGCAGCTGTCGAACCGCGTCAACGATCTCGCCGACTTCGAGGAGATCCTCGAGCTCACCGATGACGAGCGCGAGGGGCTGTCCGCACCCGACAAGTTCCGCGTCGACGTCACGCCCTACTTCCTGAGCCTGATCGACCCCGCCGACCCCAACGACCCGATCCGCCGCCAGATCATCCCGCTGGGCCGCGAGCTGACGTCCTTCACCGGGATGATGGAGGACAGCCTGGCCGAGGACCGCCACTCGCCGGTGCCGGGCCTGGTCCACCGCTACCCCGACCGCGTCCTCATGCTCATCACCACGCAGTGCGCGGTGTACTGCCGGTACTGCACGCGGTCGCGCATCGTGGGCGACCCGTCGCAGAACTTCAACCGGCGCGAGCACGAGGCCCAGCTCGACTACATCCGACGGACTCCGCAGATCCGCGACGTGCTCATCTCCGGCGGCGATGCGCTGACACTGGCGCCCAAGCTGCTCGAGGGCGCGCTCCGGGCGCTGCGCGAGATCCCGCACGTCGAGGTCGTCCGCATCGGCTCGCGCGTGCCCGTGTTCCTGCCGCAGCGGATCGACGACGAGCTCTGCGAGATGCTCGAGAAGTACCACCCGCTGTGGATGAACATCCACGTCAACCACCCCAACGAGGTCACGCCGGAGCTCTCGCGGGCGTGCGACAAGCTGGCCAAGGCGGGCGTGCCGCTGGGCAACCAGTCCGTGCTCCTGGCCGGCATCAACGACTGTGTCCACACGCAGCGCGAACTCGTCCATCGGCTGGTCGAGAACCGGGTCCGGCCCTACTACCTCTACCAGTGCGACCTGGTCGAGGGCGCCGGGCACTTCCGGACGCCGATCGGCAAGGGCCTCGAGATCATCGAGGGCCTGCGCGGCCACACCTCCGGCTACGCCGTCCCGCAGTACATCGTCGACGCGCCCGGCGGCGGCGGGAAGATCCCCGTCATGCCGAACTACCTCGTGTCGTACTCGGACCACAAGGTGATCCTGCGCAACTACGAGGGCTACATCACCACGTACGAGGAGCCCACGGAGTACACGCCGCACGACCCGAAGGGCTGCCAGTACTGCCAGCACCCGCGCCCCGAGCCGGGCCAGGAGGGCATCACCGGGCTGCTCGACGGCCACAAGATGTGGATCGAGCCGGCGGGCTTCGAGCAGACGCACGTGCGCGGGGCCGAGGGCGGGCACCGTCTCAAAGACCCGTCCAAGTGGGTGCCCTTCGGCGTGGGCGCCATCGAGGGCCAGTCGACTGAGGGCACGCGCTCGCTGCCGGCGCTCGAGGCGGGGGCGCCGCAAACCGAGTAGCCAGGGGCGCCTCTGCCGCGCCAATCGTTCCGCCGCAGCGCCCGCTCCGCGGCGCCGAGTCGCGTTCCGCGGCGCCGAGTCGCGTTCCGCGGCGCCGAGTCGCGTTCCGCGGCGCCGAGTCGCGTTCCGCCGCAGCCCCCGCTCCGCGGCGCCGAGTCGCGTTCCGCGGCGCCGAGTCGCGTTCCGCGGCGCCGAGTCGCGTTCCGCGGCGCCGAGTCGCGTTCCGCGGCGCCGAGTCGC
>JAJYMP010000444.1 GCA_021786915.1 Chloroflexota bacterium | reverse complement strand
ACGTGGTCACGTGGTGGCCGCGCCGCAGCAGTCCCTCGGCGAGCTCCGCGATGATGCGCTCGGTGCCGCCGTAGCCAGGCGGCGGGACGGGTTCGGACGGGGGCGCGAGGAGGGCGATTCGCAGGGCGGTCACGAGCGCGGCCCAGGGACGGGCGCAGGCCGGCGCAGCCTGGGGTGCGCCGAGGTCGTGGGGTGCGTGGACGTCGTCATGGCGAGCCTCCCGTGCAGCGCCCTCGCGCGCCGCAGCCCACGGCGAGCCACGCTCGCTGTGGTTCACGTCCAGCCTACTCGCTGGTCGGGCCCCGAGCGCCCCACCGCCCTTTCCGAACACTTGCATCCGCCTTGCACCAGGCGTCGCCGGAACTGGCGGCGGTGGCGAGGACGCCGTGCCTGCGTCACGGCGCCAGCAGCGTGGTGCAAGACGGCCGCAACGTCCCCGTCGAGCGAGACCGCGCGATCGGCCGGCCACGGGAGCCACGATGCGACGGGCGGTGCAGCTGATGCCGAGACGGACCGCCGGCCGACCTGACCGCACCGCCCCGCCACGTTACCGCCCGCTACGCCCGGCCGACCTCCGGGGCTGCCAACGGCCCGTCCACTGCGGGCTGCAGCTGCGCCAGCGCCCCGTCATGGCTGCTTGGGGCAGGCTCGGGCATCGCCTCGGTGGCCAGGATGTCGAGCACGGCGTCGGACAGCGAGCGCGCCAGGCGGTCGGCCGGCCGATGCGCCAGGTCGCTGCTCGAGGGCTGGCCCACGAGCACGGTCTTGAGTCGGCGGTGGGTGCGCGCCCCTGCGCACAGGTCCGCGCTGTCGCTGACGAGCCAGCCCCCGGCGTCGGAGGCGACCGCGCCCAGCTCGTCGCTGCAGTCCAGCTCCGACACGCGACGGGCGAAGGGGAGGGATTCGCGAGCGGCGTCGAGCGTTTCGCAGCTGCCCAGCAGCACGACCTTGTGGCCGAAGGCCAGGAGATGGTTGACCATGCGCGCCGCGTCGGCGCCCAGGCTTCGGGACCCCGGAGCCGCCGTCCCCCCGGCAACCATCAGGGCCCCTGCATCGAGATAGATCGTTGTCATCGACCAACCGTACGCGGTGGGGCCCCACGGCTGTCCCGGCCTGCCGTCGCCATTGCCTTGCAGTTGGGTGGCATCTGCCGGCTGGGCCGAAGGCGCGAAGGGCTCCTTTTCCTAGAGCTGAGGGAGGGCGCCTTCGACACTTCGGCGTCGGTCGTCCGCGTCCGGCGTCTGCGGCCCCCGGCCCCGGGCTCGCCCGCGTGCGCGCTCCCGCGCCCCCATCGTTTCGGCCTGCCCGTCGTCGAGCCGCTCGAGGATCACCTCGATGCCCGTCGGCAGGTCGGGCGCGGCGACCTCGGGACGCCGCCCGGGCGGCAGCAGCGCGCCCAGGCGCCACTCAGGACCCACCAGCAGGGTCCTGCATCCGGCGCTCCTGCCGGCGGCGACATCGGCCCAGCTGTCGCCCACCATCCACGTCTCGGCCGCCACCAGCCGGAGCTCCTCGAGGGCCCGGCGGACCAGGCCGCCGCCGGGCTTCCGGCAGTCGCAGGCGATCGCGAACTCCGCCACGGAGCCCATCGGGAAGTGCGGACAGGCGTAGAACCCGCGGAGGGTCACGCCCTGCTCGACGAGCAGTCCGGCCACGCGGTCACGGACCGCGTCCAGGTCGCGGAGTGTGAAATAGCCGCGCGCAACGCCGGGCTGGTTGGTGACGACTGCGGCCGCGAACCCGGCTGCGCCGAGACGGCGCAGGGACGCCTCGACACCCGGAACCAGGCGGATCCGCGCCGGGTCGACGTTGAACGGCACGTCCTCGATGAGCGTGCCGTCCTTGTCGAACAGGACCGTCCGCCCCGGAGGGTCCGACCCGTCGGCCACGGGGTCTGCCACCGCGCCGTCAGGCCTCACTCCGACCCCGCAGCGCCGACAACCCCGGATCCACGCGGATGGCGATCGCCCGCGGACTGGTCGGGCGTCGCGAGGGAATCATCCCGCGCGACGCCCCGAGCGCATGCGTGGTGAACCGCAAGCGCCCAGGCTCGAGCACCTCGTCGTACACCGACTCCAGGAGCTGGGTCACGCGGTCCCAGGTGAACAGCGTCTTGGCCCGGCGCTCGGCCAGCCGCCCCAGAACCGGCAACAGGCCCGGCTGCTCGTAGCACCGCGCCATGCGATCGGCCAGCGCCTCGGGATCCCGGGGCGGGACCAGGTAGCCGGTCTCGCCATCGGCCACGGTGGACTTGATTCCGCCCACCGCCGAGCCGATGACCGGCACGCCGCACGCCATCGCCTCGACCGGGGTGATCCCGAACGGCTCGTACCAGGGCGTGCTGACGAAGATGTCGGCCGCCCCGTAGAGGTCCCGCAGCTCCTTGCGGTCGCGCCGGCCGATGAAGGTCACTCGGTCGCCCAGGCGCAGCGAGTCCACGAGGTCCATGAGCCGGGCCAGCTCGGGATCACGGGTGCGGTCCGGTCGCCGCTCCGCGCCGCCCACCACGAGCAGGCGCACGAACAGGTTGTGGCGATCGCGGAGCAGGGCGATGGCGGAGATGACGGTGTCCACGCCCTTGCGCGGAACCAGCCGCCCCACCTGGAGGACGATCCGCTCGTGCGGGTCCAGCCCGAGCCGCGAGCGGGCCTCCCGCTGGCCGATGGGCCGGAACAGCGCGGGGTCGTAGCCGCACGGCACCACGCGCAGGCGCTGGGGATCCGCGCCGTACAGGTCCTCGAGGTCGCGGGCGTCCTGCGGGCACTCCGCGATGACCAGGTCCGCGTCGCGCGCGACCCTCTCCTCGATCTCGAACCGCTCGTCGGGGAACCGGTCGGCGCCCCCCTGGAACTGGCGCCGCACGCGGCCGAGGGCGTGGAAGGTCACCACGTACGGGAGCCCCGTCCGCGCCTTGATGTCCGCCGCGACGAGACCCGACGTCCAGAAGTGAGCGTGCACCAGGTCGTAGGGGAGCTTCTGGCGCGCCATGTGCCCCAGCATCCAGTCGCGGAAGGCGGGCATCAGCGGCAGCAGCTCCTCCTTCGGGATCTCGACCGGGTCGCCGGCCGGCACGTGGTAGGTCCGGGCGCCGGGGCGCCACTCCACCACCTCGGCCACTCGGGAGCGGTCGCGTCGCGTGAAGACGTCCACGCGGTGCCCATCCTTCGCGAGGCGCCGCGCCACGGCTTCCACGTAGACGTTCTGGCCTCCGGCGTCAATCCCGCCGAGCGTCGCCAGAGGAGAGGCGTGTTCGCTGATCATCGCGATCCGGCGCGTCGCCACCCTGGTGTGCCGGCGACGGACGCTGCTGGTCGCGACCTGGCTGACCACCTCGCCAGGTGTCGCGAGGCGCGCCGACGCCGGCCGTCCGACGGCCGACTCGCGTGCTGGCTGCATCGAGTGTGTCCTCCTGTGGGGGAACACCCACTGTCGCTCCGTCGGCGGGCGGCTCACCTTGCAGTGCTCTGGAGTGGCGTTGCAGCCGCCTCCCAGCCTGCTCTGCCGACCACCGGCGCAGCAGCCGGAGGGTCGAGGTCTCATCGCGCGCCGACCGCCATGCCGGGTGGTAGCGGTACTGCTTGCGGCCCCTCGCGTCTCGGCCGGTCGCCCGGAGGTGGCCGTCGGGCAGCGGGCAGATCCGCACGTCGGTCCAGGCCGGCGGGATCCCCAGGCGTCGGATCCGCTCGACGGCCCCCGCGTCCACGGGTTGCCCGTCGGGGCCCAGGTACCGGAACCCACGGCCCGACCGGACCCGCCGGATCGCCGGCTCCGCATCCGACCACCAGACCAGCCCCCGGCGCCGGTCGGGGAGGGGATCGGCTGCGCTCACCACGGTCGTGCGGCGGCCGAAACGAAATCGCGACGCCCGCCGCTTGCGCGGCAGCGCCGGCGGATGCCGGGCCGCGCGAGCATGGCCCGACGCACGGAGGATCGCGCATGCCACCCAAGGCCTGGTCGCCCAAGCGAGAGCGGCAGTACGAGCACATCAAGGAGAGCGAGCGCGAGCAGGGGCGCTCCGAGGATCGGGCGGAGGAGATCGCGGCCCGGACGGTCAACAAGGATCGGGCGGAGGCGGGCGAAACCAAGGCCGCCAAGGGGTCCAAGCGCTCGAAGGGACGGTAGCCGCGAGGCCCGGCCCGGCGGGGACGCGTGTCTGCGCCTGCCTCGCCTGGCTGCGGCCTTCTCCTCCATGCCGGGGGCACGAGTGGGACGCGCGCGGGCCGCCCGACGCGTGTTGCAGGCGTGCGGCAGTCGCAGGACGTGGGTCACCGCGGCCGGCCCTCGCCGACACGGCCGGCCGCCGGCGCGACCCGCCAGCGCTTGCAATGCCAATGCGAAGCGACGACCCGAGCCGGGACATCGAGCGCGATGCGGCCCTCGGAAGATCTGAGCATGTTCGGTGTGCAGCGTCACGATGACGAGCCAAGTCGCCGACCCACGATCCAGCCATCCTGCGTCCGCTGCCGCTCCACCCAGCACGTGGTCACCGGCGACGGAGCGGCCGTGTGCTGGCCCTGCGCCCTGGCATGGGGCTCATTCGCGGCTCTGGTCACCTGCGGCCCGATGGTGATCGAACCGGTGATGGTGGCCACCTGCCGCACAGGCCATCATCGGCCGCGGCCTGGTTGCGCCTGGTGCCTGGGGCGACTGAGCGAGCAGAGCGCGTCTGGGCTTCCAGGCCCCAACGGGCAGTGTGGCCCGGCCGCGTGACCGACGCCCGCCCGCCCGGCCCAATCCTGGGCCGCCGCCTGGCGGCGGAGGTGTGCGGAACCTTCGCCCTGGTGTTCGTGGCGGCCGGCGGCGACGCGATGGCCCGGGTCATCGGCCCGAACGCCGCGCTCGCGGTGGGTCAGCCGTGCCCAGGATCACGGTGACGAGGAGGGCCGTCAGGACGCCGCTCGCCCTGGGCACGGCGATCGTCGGCCTCGTCGACGCGGCCCAGAACGCGCTGTCGAGCAACCACGGGGTGCCGGCGACTGGAGATCCTGGCGGCTGGCCTGTCGGTGGCCGACGCGTTCGTCTCGTTCGCCACTGTGCTCGCCCTGGTGTTCTTCTGGATGACTGAGCGCGCGCGCCTCCAGCGGTTCGCGCTCAGCTACCTGCCGGCGGGTCGACGGGCCGGCGTGCGCGAGGCCTGGAACGGCGTGGAGACCCGGCTCGGCAGCTGGGTCCGCGGCCAGCTCGTCCTCATGGGCGCGATGGGGGTGATGGTGGGCGTGGTCTGCGGCGTGCTCGGCCTGCCGTCACCGGTCCTGCTCGGGCTCCTCGCTGGCCTCGCCGAGGCCATCCCGCTGGTGGGCCCCGCCCTCGGCGCCGCCCCTGCGCTGCTCGTGGCGGCGACGCTCAAGTCCGACGCCCTCCCGTTCGTGTTCGTGGCGTACCTCGTGATCCACGCGATCGAGGGCAACGTCCTCGCGCCGCTGGTCGTGGGCAACGCAGTGGGTATCTCTCCGTTCCTCGTGATCGCGAGCCTGCTGGCGGGCGGCGCGATCGATGGGCTGGTGGGCGCGTTCATCGCAGTGCCCGTGGCGGCGTCGCTGGAGGTGGTCCTCGAGCGGCTCCAGGCCCGCGACCAGCCGGTGACGCCGGCGATTGAGGCTGTGGAACCGGAGGAGGCTCGACCCTCGCACGAAGCTGCACGCGGGACGAGCCCCGCGACGGGAGGCCCTCGGCACTAGCCTGGCGCCGATCGCGCCCGTGGCCCCGGCCCCTCCAGGCCACGACGCCGCTCGGCCGCTCTCGCCATGCGCCTGCAACGGCCGGGCCAGTCCCGCTCATGTGCTGGATACGAACGCCGCCGGAAGATCCGCCCCGGAGTGAGGGAAGCTCGAGCGTTTGACGGGTAGTCAACATCCCGCACAACCGCGGCGACACCCCGATCGGTCAGTCTCGAAGCGCGGGCCCCGGCTGTCACCTGCGTACCCCCTCGCCTCCGCGACGCCGTCCGCCATCCCCAGCGGGCGGCGTCGCCCTTTCAGCAAGGAGGTGCCCGATGGCCAAGCTCAGCGAGAAGCAGCGCGACAAGCTCCCGGAGAAGGCGTTCGGCCTGCCCGAGGAGCGCAAGTACCCGATGCCCGACAAGGCGCACGCCCGCAACGCCAAGGCGCGCGCGGCCCAGCAGGAGGAGAAGGGCACCATCACGCAGTCCGAGGAGCGCAAGATCGACCGCAAGGCGGACAAGATCCTCAACAAGTGAGCGCGATCCGCATCAAGCCGGCGGGCTCCAGAGATCGTCTCGCCTGACCCGTCACCCGCTCGTGTCCGGGCGTTCTTCGAACCTTTCGAACCAGTCGGCCGCCGAGGCACTCCGCGCAATCTTCTCGCGGGGCGCTGTTCAGATCCTTCGGCCAGGTCGCGCCGATGGCCCTCCCGTGTGCGACGGGCGGCGCGCTGGTGAACGGAGGTGGGGTGGTGGAGATGAGGGGACTCGAACCCCTGACCCCCGCGATGCGAACGCGGTGCTCTCCCAGCTGAGCTACATCCCCACGGGCCGACGCCGCCGAGCGCGTCGGGGCGACCGGCCGGGAAGTGTACCACGCGACAGCGGGCCGTCCGCCGCAGGCCCCCCGGTAGACTCCGCCGATGCTCATCGGCCTGTCCTACGGTCTGTTCGCCGCCGTCGCATGGGGCGTCGTGGACATCGCGGGTGCGCTCGCGGTGCGTCAGGTCGGCAGCCTGCGCGTCCAGATCGGCACGCTGAGCGTGGGTGTCGCCTCGTTCGTCGTCTTCACGCTGCTCCGGCCCGACCTGCTGGGCCCGGACTGGGTCCCGGGCGTGCTGCTGGGCTTCCCGCTGGGGGTCTTCGCCGCGTCGGGGTACATCACGTACATGACCGCGCTGCGGCTGGGCCCGATCAGCGTCGTCAGCCCCGTCACCGTCTCGTACGGGGGGCTGTCGGTCCTGCTGGCGGTGGTCGTCCGCGGCGAGTCGCTGAGCGGGCTCCAGGTGGTCGGCACCGCGCTCGCCGTGCTCGGCGTCATGCTGACGGCCGTGGTGCTCCAGGAGGGGACGCTCCGCAGCGCGCGGATGGTGGGCCCCGGCGTGGCGATGGCGCTGCTGACCGTGGTGCTGTTCGGACTGCTGGGCGTGCTCCTCGCGGGGCCGATCCGGGACCACGGCTGGCTGCCGATCCTGCTCGGCTCGCGCTTCGGCAACCTGGCGGCCGGCGTCACCCTGCTGGCGATCGCGCGGGCCACGGGTTCCGAGCGCTTCAGCGCCGTGCTCGAGCCGAACCGCCCGGCCACCCGCCAGATCGTCGCGCTCCTGGCGCTCGCGGGGGTGTGCGACACGGCGGCGTTCACCTCGTTCGCCATCGGCCTCGCCGAGGCGCCGGTCTGGATCGTCACCTTGGTGAGCTCGTTCGGCCCGGTGCTCGTCGTGCTGTTCGCGATCCTGCGTCTGGGCGAGCGCCTCCGGCCCGTCCAGTGGGTGGGGCTGGGCGCGCTGACGGCCGGTCTGGGCGTGCTGGCGTTGGCGGGATAGGGCTGCTGGCGCGGATCGGCGGCCCGTCGGCCATGCCCCGGCATGGGTGCTCGGACGGTCGCACTTCGCAGGCACTCACGAGGTGGGGTGGCACAGCCGGCTCGCCCGCGAATGCCGCTAGTGAGCGGTTCGGCATCCCGGCGAACGACCAGGAATCGGCCGCCTGCACAAGCCCGCGGGCTCTTGACGAATAGAACAGGCGTTCTATGATTAGACGTCCGATGACCCGAGCATCCGACGTCTCCCAGGCCCTCGCCAGCCTCCAGGCACGATGGGGCGCGGCCGCTCCACGACGCTGGGGAGACACCACGCCGGTGGTCGACGGCGCGCTCGCGCTGGCGCCGTTCCCGCTCGATGGCGAGGCCGAGGCCAGGGCAGCCGAGGCCGACCGCCGGCAAGCCGAAGCGTCAGGAGCCCCGGTCGACGCCTTCGCGCCTGCGTCACCCGCCGTCGCGCCCGCCAACCCGTTCGCGCCCGCACGACCGGGCGTCCCCGCACACGAGGACGGCCGGGTGGTCTCCACGGGCTTCGCCGCGCTGGACGCCGTGCTCGGGACGGGCGGGCTGCCGCGCTCGGCCACTGTGGTGCTCCGCGGGGGCGCCAGCTCGGGACGGACGACGCTCGCCCTCCGGGTGGCGGCGGAGGCCCAGGCCACCGGGTCCATCGTGGCCTGGCTCGACCTCGCCCGGGCGTTCGACCCCGTGGAGGCGGTGGCGCGCGGCATCCGCCCAGAGTGGCTGGTGGTCCTTGTGCCGCAGGACCTCGAGGAGGCGCTGGCGCTGGCGGGCTCGCTGCTCGCCGCCCGGACGGTGGACCTGCTGGTGCTGGACCTGCCCGAGGGTCGGGGCCCGGCGGTGGCCGGAGCGCGGGTGGGGGACCGGCTGGGGCGGCTGGCGGGCCTGGCCCGGCGGGCGGGGACGCTGCTCGTGGTGCTGGCGCCCGACGGGCTGGGACGCGGACTGGCGGCTGCCGTGGACCAGGCGAGCGGGCTGCGGCTCGAACTGCGCCGCTCGGGCTGGATCCGGCTGGGCCGGGACGTGGTCGGGCAGCGGTGCCGGGCCACTGTGGTGCGCAACCGGTACGGCCCGCCCGGTCGGGACGCCGAGCTGGCCATCCTGTACGCAGAGGGCGGGCCGCGGGACGGGTGCCTCGCCCGCCCCGAAATGCTCGCAGGGCTCGAGGCGCCTGCCTCGCCACCGGGCTCCCCGGCGCCCTCGGGATCCCCGAGGCCCGAGGGTCGTTCGCCGGTCCTCGCCCGGCTCGCCCAGCCGCCGGCGCACCAGCCGTCGGCTCCGCCCGGCCCCGTCGCTCCCGCCGATCGGAAAGGCCCCCACCCATCGATCGATACCCATGCGCCTGCTCTACCTGTTCTGGCCGCACCTCCCACTCCGCCTCGCCAGGGCTCGCCACGAGGCGCGCGAGCGAGCGGAGACCCCGGCTCGCCGCAAGGCGGTCGGCGCCACCTCCGGCTCGTGGCCAACCGGCCCGATCGTCCTCGGCGGGCAGCCCTGGACGGGCGGGACGGTTCTCGACGCAGATCCGCTCGCCCGGGCGCTCGGCGTCCGGCGGGGGATCCCGCTGGGGTCGGCGCACCGCATGGCGCCCGAGGCGGTCTTCCTGGACCCGGCGCCTGACGAGGACCGGGCCGCGGTCGAGGCCGCCTGCGAGCGGCTGGCCGCGTTCAGCCCGGGGATCGCCGGGCCGAGCGACGTCGCGGACCCGGCGTTCGGCCGGCTGATCGTCCACGCCGACGGGCTGGTGCGCCTGTGGGGCGTCGAGGAGCGGCTGGTGGCGCGCATGGTCGAGGCGCTGGCGCCGGTACTGCCCGGCCCGCCCCACGCGGGGATCGCCGGGACGGGGTTCACTGCCGGGGTTGCCGCCGCGTATGCGGAGCCGGGCGGGCCGCCGCTGCTGGTCCCGCCGGGCGACGACGAGCGGTTCCTCACCCCGTACCCCGCGAAGCTGCTGACGAAGGACCCCGACATCCGGGCGCGCCTCGCGCGGTTCGGGCTGCGGACGATCGGCGCGGTGGCCGCGCTGCCGCGCTCCGCCCTG
>JAJYMP010000523.1 GCA_021786915.1 Chloroflexota bacterium | reverse complement strand
CGGTGGGCGCCGCATCATCACCCGTTCGGCGGCTGCACCGGCGAGCTGGATCGCACGGGATCGGAACCCGGTGCCCAGGGCGTGCCCAGCCTCGGCAGGAGCCGGCGGTCGATGCCGTAGTAGCCGGCCACCTTCCAGGCCATCATCACGCCCACCGCGAGCGCGAACATGACCGGGTTGGTCGAGGCGGAGCCGGCCAGCAGGTAGGACATGTTCATGAAGGCGCCGAAGAACGCGGCGAAGCCCGTCAGCGCGCCCACGATCAGCCCAATGCCCACCAGGATCTCGCCATACGTGATCAGCGGCGCAAACCAGGTGTAGTGGCCGCCGTTGAGCAGGAAGCTCAGGAACTCGCGGTACCAGTCGTAGGTGATGGGGCCCTTGCCCGTGTCGGACACTGCGATCGCCGCCGTCCAATAGCCCTTGAGGGCGGAGCCGCCGTCCATCCAGCCCGGTCCGGTGAGCTTGTGGAGTCCGGCCTCGAGCCAGTCGAAGCCCAGGAACAGGCGGACCGGGAGCCAGACCAGGCCGGCGCGCGAGTTGCTGAACAGGAACCTGGCGAACGCTGGGCCCTCGGTCTCGACATTCCCCGACTTCGGGTCGCGGCGTGCGTCGACGTAGAGCACGACGAAGAGCACGATCGCGAGGACCCAGAACGCCCAGGTCACGATCCCGGACAGGCTGTCAGGGACGCTGACCCAGGGGTTGACCATCCAGACGAGCAGGATTGTCGCGACGGCGCCGATGGCGGCTGCCAGCGAGCGAGTCTGGGACACGATGCCCTCCCCGTCCCATGGCAATCGGCACCGACGCCGGCGGGACGATGCCGGCGGGGGCTCCGCGGGTCGCGCGGGGACGGCGCAACGCCGTGTGCGTCAGTTGTAGCGTGGATGCCGAGGCACGGCAAGCATGCATCGCAAGGGCGACGCAGTGCAATACGCGGCAGTCCCGCTCGCGGGTATCGCCCCACGCTCGGGCTACGCGGTCAGCTGGCCGTGGGCTTGACCTTGGTGTGGCCGATGACCCAGCGCATGCACTTGTGCCCGATGTCCGCCTTGGCGCCGAACATCAGGGGGCAGGCGCCCGCGATCACGGTCAGGCCAGCCGCCCGCCCCGCCTGGACGGCTGCGTCATCGACACTGCCACCGCCGAACGAGCGGTGCATCCAGACCCGGTTGACGCCCAGCTTGATGCAGTCGTCCACCACCGCGCCTGTGGCGCTCGGGTTGGTCGCGATCACGACGCCGTCCACGCCGCCCGGGACGTCTGCGAGGGTGCGGTAGCAGGGGTCGCCCTCCACCGTGTCGGCGTTGGGGTTGACCGCGAACACCTGATAGCCGCGCTTCTTGAGGGCCGTGTAGATGTAGTTGCCCCCGTGACCCGCGGCGGTGCGCGAGACACCGGCGACCGCGATGCGCCGCTGCGCGAGGAAGTCAGCCGTGGCTTCGGCAACGGTCGTCATGCTGGTCGATCCCTCCCGGCGGTCCTCTGCCGCCAATGCGGCTTCTCACGGTAGGGAGCGGCCGCCGCTCGCGACAGGGCCAGTGGTCCCGGCGCGAGGCTCCTGTCCGCAGCCTCGACCGACCTCGGCAGGGCTCGTCCGTGTCGCTGCCTCACCGCGCCGGCCCGTGCACCCCGGCGCGCGCGCAGTCCGCTCGTGTCGCGGCCGGGCGGCACCGGCCCGTCCGCCGGCGTGCAGTCCGCTCGTGTCGCCGCTCAGCGGCGCTTGTCAGACGGCTGGCGCGGAGTTCGTGCTCGGTTTGCGGGCCTGGTTCGCTCCTATCGCCGCCAGGAGGCGTCACGAGCGAAGCTTTCGAGATAAGCGCCGTGGGGCCGCGACAGGAGCGTCGCCACCGGCGGGAGCGTCGCGGGAAGGCTGATTCGATGCGATCCGGCGGGGCTGCCGTTCCGTACGATGGACGAGATGGCTCGCCCGCGATCCCGCTTGCAGAAGCAGTGCACGCGTGGACGAGGCGCCGGTCTCCGCCCGCTGACGGGCGGGAGAGCGGGAGCCGGACCCGTCAGGCGGGCGCCGTCTCCGAACTCAGCGCCTTGGCTGACCGTCCCGGGCCGGGGCCGCGCGTCGCCAGCACGGAGCCCGCGATCACCAGCGCGAAGCCCCCGGCCATCATCGGTGTGAACGGCTCCGCGAGCACCGCGGCGCCCAGGATGGCCGCCACGGCCGGATTGATGTACGTGATCACGGTCGCGCGGACCGGGCCAACGGCAGCGATCAGCTCCGCGAACAGCATGAACGCGAGGGCAGTGCACACGAGCCCGAGGACCACGATCGACGCGATCGCCTGCCCGCTGGGCTGGGTGGCAGGCCACTGCGCGATGGCGAACGGCAGGTAGAGCAGCGCGGACAGCGCGAGCGACGGCCCCATCACGCCCAGTGCCGGGACGCCGACGAGCTTGTGGGCCAGGATCCAGGGCCCGGTGGCGTACCCGAGCACGACCAGCCCGATGGCGGCGACGGGCGCGACGCTCGACGCGTTGAGGTCCGTCCCGGCAATCGCGGCCACGCCAATCAGCCCTAGCAGCAGGCCCACCAGGCCGGTCGTCCCCACATGCCGGTCCCTGCCTCCCGCGAGCACGCCGATCACGGTGCCCACCAGGGGCACGCCCGCGACGAGCAGCCCCGCCAGGGAGCTGGTCACCTGCTGCTCGGCCCAGCCCAGGAGCACCCACGGGCCGGCGACCTCGGCCAGGGCGAAGGCCACCACCCACTGCCACCGCCGGAGGGTGGGCCGCAGGCCCACCCGCACGACGGCGATCGGCAGCAGCACCGCCGCGCCGATGCTCGTGCGGACGAACACGAGGACGGGCGGCGAGACCTCGGCCACGGCCACGCGGATCAGCAGGTACGGGATGCCCCAGACGACCGCCATGACGGCAAACAGGGCGACGGCACGACGGCTCACGCGTTGATTGTCGGGCAGGCGGGGCCGCCTGTCCGGGGCCGCCTGTCCGGGGCCGCCTGCCCGGGTCCGCCGCGCCCGGTGCCCCCGGCCCGCCTCCACCCCCGGCGGCATCCTGGCCCGCCCCTCCGCCCTCGCCGGCACGCGCGTCCCGCAGTGCCCCGCCGCCCCCGGCGGCATCGCGTGTCGCGACCGGAGGTCAGCGCAGCCAGGCGGGCGAGCCCTCCTCGACGGCATGACGCCGCCGCGGTCGGTGATGGTCCTCTCGGTGGCCGACCACCGCACGCTGGAGCTCCAGCTCCAATTCCGGCACGCGTCAAGCGCGGCGACGATGACCCCTGCGGGGCACCGGGGTCAGTCGGGCTTCTTGTAGGCGACCGCGACGCCGCCGATCCTGGCCTCGAGGCCGCGGAGCTGCTCAACGTGCGCGTCTGAGAGCGGGGCCGGCGCCAGTGGCAGCGAGGCGGGCACGTCGCGTCGAGGGTCGCCCGGAGCGTACACGACCACGAAGTCGGCGCCGATGGCGCGTTCGGTCTCCTCGACGAGCGCGAGGTGGGCCGGGTCGAGCCGTGCCCACGTCCAAGTCTGTCCGGTCATGGGAACCTCCGTCACGTGTGACCAGATCGTACGACCGCGATGCAATGGGGCTGCGGATCGGCTCTAGCATCGCTACGTGGACATCACGCCGATCCAGGCCCTCGTCCTGCTCGCGGCCGGCATGGCCGCCGGGATCGTCAGCGTCCTGGCCAGCCTCGCGTCGCTCGTGAGCTATCCCGCCCTGCTCGCGCTCGGCCTGCCGCCCGTCGCGGCCAACGTCACCAACACCGTGGCCCTCGTGTTCAACGCCGCCGGCGTGGCCGTAGGCGCCCGGTACGAGCTCCACGGGCAGCGCCCCACCATCGGGCGGCTCGCGGCGGTGGCGGTCGCGGGCGGGGCCACGGGCGCGGTGCTGCTGCTGGCGCTGCCGGAGCGCTGGTTCGAGCTGGTCGTGCCGGTCCTGGTCGCGGTGGCGGCGGGGCTGATCCTCGTCCAGCCCTGGCTCGCGCAGCACGCCCGGTTCCGCCCGCAGGGCATCACGCCAGCGACGGCGATCGCGTTCTTCGCGAGCGCGGTCTACATCGGCTACTTCGGCGCCGGCGGCGGGGTCATCGTGATCGTCGTGCTCTCGAGCGTCATCGACCGGCCCCTGACCCACGTCAACGCGGCCAAGTCGATCCTGGGCGGCGTGGCGAACACGGCCGCGGCGATCGGGTTCGCGCTGTTCGGGCCGGTGCGCTGGGCGTTCGTGGTGCCGCTGGCCGTGGGGCTGTTCGTGGGCGGGATGACCGGTCCGTGGATCGCCCGGCGCCTGCCGACGGGGGTGTTCCGGGGCCTCATCGGCGGGTGCGGGCTGGGCGTGGCGGTGCTGCTCGCCTGGCGGACGTACGGCGGGGGCTGACGCGCCGCGGCGCGTGGCGTGTGCGACGAGGACGGTCATCGAGACCTCCCTCGGGACGCGGTGCGAGCGTGGCGTTCGGAGGACCGGGGCGCAAGGGCCGGCGTGACCAAGGAGGCTCAGTCGGCGCTGACACCGCGGGCGGGCGCCGGCGGCTCGATCCGGAAGACCGGGTAGTCGGCGGCGATCGCCTCGAACTCGGCCAGCGGCGCATCCGGCGCGACCGGGATGTGCGGCCGACCGCCGGCGGCACGGGCGAGGTACGCCTTGATGATCGGCGCCCGCTCGCTCGCCGACACCTCGACCAGCCGCACCTCGCGCGGCTTCCCGTGGCGCAGGACCGCCCGGCCTCCCGACGCCCGCACGTTGTGGACCCACGGCGAGCGCTGCCCCAGCATCGACACCAGGTACTTCGCACCGCCGTAGTCCGCGACGACCAGCGGGACCGAGCTCCGGCGCCCGGTCCTGTGGCCGACGGTCTCGAGCGAAACGAAGAAGTCGGGCCCGAGCCCGGCATTCGACACCTTGACCCAGAAGTCGCCGAACGCCCTGCCGGCCCGGTTGGGGCGGCGGTCCGCGTAGAAGAGCCGGTTGCCCTCCCGATACCAGCGGGTCCGGTGGTACAGCGCGTAGGCGACGAGGCCAAGGCCGAGGAGCTTGACGGGGCCCGGGATCCCGCGGGCGCGCGCCGTGGGTGCGTGCGGATGGGGGGCGCGCGGCGTCGCGGGCATCGTCTCCGGACAGTAGCGCATCGATCGGCCAGCGGCTGCAGGCATCGGTCAGCCCGTCGTCGGAGCGGGGTTCGACCAGCCGGCACTCGGGCCGGAGCCCGGGTTCGTGGCCGGCGTGGGCGTCGCGGGCCGGATGGTCCGCCACGCGGCGAGGAGCACGGCCCCCACCCCGAACAGCGTGGCGATGGCCGACACGAGGGGCAGCAGACCGGCGACCCCGAGCACCACCACGCCCAGGACGGCGGCGCGGTACGGGTGCTCCAGCTCTCGGCTGCCGCGCCGCTCGAGGAGCCAGTCGCCGACCCAGGTCGCGGCCACGAGCCAGCCCGCGAAGGCCAGCAGCGGCAGGCCGAGGAACAGCATCGCGAGGCCGATCGGCGCGCCGACGACCGTCAGGGTGATGATCCCGAAGATCACGGGGAGCGCCAGCGTCCCGACAAGGCCTGCCACCAGGACCTGTCCCGGCTCGCCCGAGATCAGCGCCTCCGCGTTCCGCGTCTGGCGGGCGCCGAACGCCGCGAGCACGAGGCCGGCGACCACGATCGCCACGAAGAAGCCGACCGTCAGCACGATGAGGAGCGGCACCAGGGCGATCGCAAGGGCGGCGAGGTTGGTGTCGAGCGCGGTGGTCCGGCCGGCGACGACGGCGGTCGCGTCGCGCACGACGTCGCCGTGCAGGGTGGCGACATTGCCGCTGACCGTGGTGCCGGGGCCCAGGTTCGCGGTCCCGTCCACGACCACCAGGCTGTGTGCGCTGGCGCCGGCCAGCGTGGCCGTCCCGCTGATGATGACGACGGATCGGGCCGAGCCCTCGATCGTGGCCGTGCCGCGGACGACGACGACGGCGTCGACGCTCTGGCCGGCCGGCACGTCGACGCTGCCCTCGACGCTGATGATCGTGCCGCCGCCAGACCAGGTCACCGGGTTGGCGGCGAACGCGGCGGGCGCGAGGGCGAGGATGAGGATCGCGACCGGGGCCACGACCGCGAACAGGCGTCGCATGGTGGGCTCCACCCTCCCGGGCAGGGTACGGTGTGTTGACGCTCCCCACGGTAGGTTTCGGGACCCCGCCGTCCCAGCCGGGCAGCGGGCATCTTGGGGGTGGGGATAGCCCCACCGCGCCGGCGAAAGCCCCGTGCCGCGTCCCTGCCGCGTTCTCGCGGCCGTTGCTCGCGGCCGTTGCGCGACCGGTCAGACGAGACGATCAAACCGACGCGATCAAGCCACGCGGGTCGACACGCCTCGAGGGACGGGGCTACCCTCATCGAGGGCGTCCTGTCCCTGCCAGGAGGTGCTCGATGCGTCGTCCGCTCCGCTTCGGCCTGTTCGTCCCGCCATCCGACAGTGCTCATCAACCCAAGGTGGAGGCGACGCTGGTCCGCGAGGGCGATGACCCCGAGCTCCTGGCCCGCACGTACCGGCGGGACCAGATGCTCGAGCAGCACCGCTCGGACGCCGTGGTGAGCCGGCCGCAGGCGATCGTCGACGCGTACGGGCGGCTGCTGCCGGCCTTCGCGGGCCTGCGGGCGGGCTGGCTGGACGCCGGAGGGACGGGGCGCGCCGATGGTCGAGCCGCAGCCTGACACCGCGCCCCTCGCCGGCGCGCTCCTGAGGCTGCTCCGCGCCCTTCGAGAGGCGCCCGACCAGGCGTCGCTCCTCGTCCGCGCCGTCGCGGCCCTGGTGGGAGATGGTGCCGCGATCGCGTGGATCGCGGGCGAGTGCGGCGATCGCGGTGGGGATCCCGGTGCCGATGGCGATGGCGACCGCCGGCTCCAGGTGCTGGCAGTAACGGGCCCCGGCGCTGACGTGGTGGCGGACGTCCGCTCGGCTGCGGATGCTGGCGCTGCGCCGTGGCGCGACGCGTGTGCGTCGGGCGGGCTGGAGCTGGCCGTCTGGGCGCCGCTCAATTCCTCTGCCCTCCCCTCCGCCCAGCTGGGGATCGCCGTGGCGCCCGGCGTCGCGACGGCCCCCTGGGCTGATGCGGGCGCCGGCGCCGAGGTCGCCCACTGCATCGGCGCAGCGATCGACGCCCGGGCAGACCGGGCGGCCGCCGAGCGACAGCTCCTCGCATCCGGCCGCGTCGCGTGGCTCGAGGCCGTCCGGAAGGCCAGCCGCGTGATCGGCCACGACATCGCGAACGTGCTCATGGGGATCTCGTTCCACGTCTCGGAGATCGAGGACGTCTTCCCCGGCGGAGCGCGCGCACAGGAGGCCACGGCAATCGGCGACTCGGTGGCCCGCGCGGGCCGCCTGCTCGATCGGCTGCGCGGTTTCTGGCGCGAGCCGTCGGAGGCCGACGTGGTCCCGCTCGATCCTGCGGCGGTAGTGGACGCCATCACGCCCGTGCTCACGGCTGCGGCGCAACCGGCCGCGCTCGTCGTCGACCCCCTCGACTCGATGGTCGTGCGGGCATCCCGACAGACCCTAGAGGAGTGCGTGCTCGCTCTGGTCGTCGACGCGCGGGAGGCGGCCGCATCGGGCGAGGCTGGCGCGTCGGGAGCCACGATCCAGGTGGGCGTGGGCGTGGGCGTGGGCGTGGGCGTGGGCGTGGGCGTGGGCGTGGGCGTGGAGGTGCTCGCCGACCAGGACGCCGCCATGGGGGTCGCGGCCCGCCGCTACGCCGCGGTGAGCGTGGCGGGTGACGCCTCGGCTCGAAACGAGACGGTCGCCGGCACCACGGCCTCCCTGGCCGACATCTCGCCCGGCGAACCCGGGTTCGGGCTGGCGCTCGCGACGGCCGGCGCGAGGGCGGTGGGCGGCGCTGTTCGCGTGGAGCGGACGCGGGGCGGCGTGCGCACGACGATCCTGCTGCCGGAGGCCGTGTCCCGACGGCGGAGCGCCGTCCCGGGCGACGAGGGCACGGCGGCCCGTGCTGAGCCCGGCGGGGGGGCGCCGCCCGAGGGCTGACCGCCGCGCGCCCGTCGGCGTCGTTGGTCCCTGCGGTCCTCGACGAGCACGCAGCGGCTCGTCCCCCGCCCGCTGGGCCGCGGCGTCAGGCGGCCGCGACTTCGACCTCGACGGCCACCTCGGATCCACCGGCGCCAGGCGCCCGCCGCAGCCACGGGCTCGCCTCGAGCTTCACCGCGAACCGCGAGAGGTGGCTCGTGAGGACGACCGCGGCAGCCATCGCCACCAGCACCTGCCACAGGCCCAGCGCCCGGAACCCGACAATGCCGGCGCCCCAGCCGACCAGCACCCAGTGCGTGAAGTACATCGCGATGGCCCGTTGGCTCCAGCCGTAGACGATGGTCAGCCGGCGGTCGATGGCGTCGAGCCGGGTGACCGCGTCGCACAGGGCCAGCCAGACGAGGATCACGCCCATGATCGCGACGGGGAAGGCGGGCGGCTGGCGCCAGTAGGTGTAGACGTCGAAACCCGGATGCGTCAGCAGGATCAGCGCCCCGCCCACCAGCAGCAGGCCGATGCCCACGACCGCCCCGCGCCGGAAGAGCCGGGTCCGGTCCGTCGTCCGCGCGATCGCCAGGCCGAAGACCGCTCCGGCGAGCGGGTACACGAGCCACGGCACGAGGGCGTAGTAGACGTTGGGCGCCGAGCCCAGGATCGGCGTCAGGGGGGCGTCGAGCAGCGGCGTCCCGACCACGATCGTGCGCAGCCACGGGGCCGCGAGGACGAGCACCCCGCCGAGCACGAGCCACCACGCGTTGGGCTGCGTCCTCGTGCGCAGCAGCGCGATCGCCACCAGCGACAGCCCCACGACGTGGTGGAGGTCGACGGTGGTGGCGAGCCACCAGGGCGTGTAGGGCGCGATCTGCTCGGGCGTGACCACCCCGAGCGCGGTGCCCAGCGAGCCCGGGATGACCCCGCGCAGGAAGTTGAGCACGTAGCCCAGGAACAGGAGCCACAGGCCGCGGGTGACGAGCGTGGACGCGCGTGCCTGGCGCGCGGCCCCGAGCGACGCGCCCATCAGGAACGCGAAGACGGGCGCCGCGGTGGGCCCGGCAGCGTAGCTGATGGCCTCGCCGATCGGCGTGGTCCAGGTGTCCGGGCTTCCCCAGTGCCACAGAACGTGGACCAGGATCATGAACAGCACCGCGAGGCCCGCAGCCAGGTCGAAAGCCCGCACGCGCTCTCGCCCGACGAGTCCCGTGACCGCGTTGAGGTCCGCCTGGCCAGCGTCCATCACGCAACTCTAGCGGCGCCCGACAAGGCGCAAGCCATCCGTCGGGCCACCAGTCGCCCCGCCCGCCCTGGCGCCCGCGCCGCGCCCAGAGCATGAAGTTCGCACGTTGAACTCGCGCCGAATGACGCACGACGCGGGGGTTCGAATCCCGGTCAACTCTTGTCCGGCGGCGAAGCGTCTCGGGAGGGATGGTGCGAGCATCGGAAAGGGTCGGCAGGAAGCGGGTCGAGCGCCCGCAGTACGCGTGGCTGGCGGTCGACCTCGAGATCTTGACCGCCATCGGCGCCATCCCGGTCGGCATCATGTTCCTACTC
>JAJYMP010000092.1 GCA_021786915.1 Chloroflexota bacterium | reverse complement strand
CCGAGTCGACCGGTGTGTACCGCTGGCCGTGGGCGGCGTAGATGCCGACCTCCTTGAACAGCGGGTCGAGGCCGAAGGTGCGCGCCTCGTCGGGGATGATCGGCACGATCCGCTTGCCGAGCTCGGAGTCCCGGATGAGGTTGCGCAGGATCCGGGCGAGCACCATGGTGGTGGACACCTCGGTGCTGCTGCCGGTCGCGAACTCGGCGTCCACGGCCGGCTCGGGCTCGGGCAGCGCGGCGGCCCGGACCACCCTGCGCGGCAGGGACCCGCCGAGCGAAGCCCGCCGCTCGATCATGTACTCGACCTCGGGCGACGCGGAGCCCGGGTGGAAGTACGGGTAGTCGTGGAGCTGATCGTCGGGGATCGGCAGCTCCAGGCGGTCGCGGAAGACGCGCAGCTCGTCCTCGCGCATCTTCTTGGCCTGGTGCGTGTAGTTGCGCGACTCGATGCCCTTGCCCAGGGTCCAGCCCTTGACCGTCTTGGCGAGGATCACCGTGGGCGCACCCTGGAACTCGGTCGCCGCCTTGTAGGCCGCGTAGACCTTGCGGTAGTCGTGGCCGCCGCGGCGCAGGTGCTCGATGTCGCTGTCCGAGAGGTGGGCGACCATCTTCTGGAGGCGCGGGTCGGGCCCGAAGAAGTGCTCGCGGACGTAGAGCCCGGTGGAGGTCGAGTACTTCTGGTACTCCCCGTCCACGGTGCTGTTCATCTTCTCGACCAGGACGCCGTCGACGTCACGGGCGAGCAGGTCGTCCCACTCTCGACCCCAGATCACCTTGATCACGTTCCAGCCGGCGCCGCGGAACAGGCCCTCGAGCTCCTGGATGACCTTGCCGTTGCCGCGGACCGGCCCGTCGAGGCGCTGGAGGTTGCAGTTGATGACGAACGTGAGGTTGTCGAGCCCCTCGCGGGCCGCCAGCGAGATGCCGCTGATCGCCTCGGGCTCGTCCATCTCGCCGTCGCCCAGGTAGGCCCAGACACGCTGCTGGCTCGTGTCCTTGAGGCCGCGGTTGTGGAGGTAGCGGTTGAACCGCGCCTGGTAGATGGCGCCCAGCGGGCCGAGGCCCATCGAGACCGTCGGGAACTCCCAGAAGTCGGGTATCAGGCGCGGATGCGGGTAGCTCGACAGGCCGCCCCCGCACGTCTCGCGCCGGAAGTGGTCGAGGTCGTCCTCCGACAGGCGCCCCTCGAGGAACGCGCGGGCGTAGATGCCCGGCGCGGCGTGGCCCTGGAAGAACACCTGGTCGCCGCCGCCCGGGTGCTCCTTGCCCCGGAAGAAGTGGTTGAACCCCACCTCGTAGAGCGTGGCCGCCGAGGCGTACGTGGACAGGTGGCCGCCGATGCCCGGGAAGCGCGTGTTCGCCCGCAGGACCATGGCCACCGCGTTCCAGCGGATCAGGCGGCGGATGCGCCGCTCGAGGTCCTCGTCGCCCGGGAAGTACGGCTCCTGCTCGGGGCTGATCGTGTTGATGTAGCGCGTCTGCGACAGGCTGGGCAGGCCGACGTGGCGCTGCCTGGCGCGCTTCAGCAGCTTGTACATCAGGAAGCGGGCCCGGAGCTCGCCCTCCTGGTCGACCACCTGGTCGAGGCTGTCGAGCCACTCTCGGGTCTCGGGCTCGTCGATGTCGGGCAGCTGGTGCTTGAAGTCGTCGAAGTACATCTGGGCTCCCGTGGACGCCAACGGTTTCCCACGCAGGTCTTGGCGGTGCACAGGGTAGTACCGATACCGGGCAGGCGCCGCGAGCGGGCCTGGGGGCGGTGAGAGCGGCCCGGGAGCCCCGGGAGCACGATCGTGATACGTCGCTGCAACGTCCCGTGCGTGCGCCCGCGCGTGCATGCTCTGCCTGTCCCATTCATGATTGGGTTCGGGGGACGAAGTCCGGTCCCCCTGAGAGGTGACGCATGAGTACCCAGCCGCTCGTGCTCGTCGCCGACGACGAGCCCAGGATCACCAAGCTCGTGTCGATCGCCCTGGCCAGCGAGGGCTTCCGGGTGATCAGCGCGGGGGGCGGCGACGAGGCGCTCGCGCGCGCCGAGGAGATCCGGCCCGACATCGTGCTCCTCGACATCGTCATGCCCGACCTCGACGGGATCGAGGTCATGCGCCGGCTCCGCGAGCGCCGCGCCGTGCCGGTGATCCTGCTCACGGCCAAGGGCTCGACCGCGGACAAGGCGAAGGGGCTCGACCTCGGCGCCGACGACTACATCGCCAAGCCGTTCCACCCCGACGAGCTCGCAGCCCGCGTGCGAGCCGTGATCCGCCGGTCCGCGGGCCTCCAGCCGGGAGCCGGCGTCATCAGGTTCGACGACGTGGAGATCGACCTCGAGCGGCGGACGGTCACCCGTGGCGGCGAGCTCGTGGCCCTGTCACGCACCGAGTGGCTGCTGCTCCAGCACCTCGCCACGAACGCCGGCAAGGTGGTGCTCCACACGGAGCTGCTGACCAAGGTCTGGGGCCCCGAGTACCGCGACGACCTGCAGTACCTGCGGGTGTGGGTGTCGAGGGTGCGCCGCAAGCTGGGCGCCCACCCGGGCGAGGCGGGGCGCATCCGGACGTTCCAGGGGATCGGCTACCTGCTCGACATCGACACGAACCCTGGCGGCGGGGGCGAGCCCGAGGCCGATGCCCAGGGCTAGCCAGGGGCGGGGCCCGGGCGGCGCTGGCGCAACGGCGTCGGCCGCGGCAGGGTACGGTACGGGCATGCGCAACTACGGCTCGGGCGTTGCCCTCCTCGTGGTCGACATGCAGAACGACTTCGCCGATGCGCGCGGCTCGCTCCACGTCGCCGGCGCCGAGTTGATCCTGCCGGTGGTGAACGCCCAGATCGCGCTGGCCCGCGCGAACGGCTCGATGCTCGTGTACACGCAGGACTGGCACCCCCCGCACACGCCGCACTTCAAGGTCGACGGGGGCGAGTGGCCCGTGCACTGCGTCGCGCACACCTGGGGCGCCGAACTCCACCCCGCCCTGGACTGCCGGCCCGGGTCGCCGATGATCCTCAAGGGGACCAACGGCGAGGACGGCTACTCCGCGTTCACCATGCGCGACCCGTCGAGCGACGAGCGCGTGCCCACCCTGCTCGAGCCCCTGCTCGTCGAGTCGGGCGTGTCCGACGTGGTGGTGGTGGGCCTCGCGACCGACTACTGCGTGCGGGCGACGGCCCTCGACGCCATTCGCCTCGGCTTCCACGCGACGGTGCTGACCGACGGCGTCGCTGCCGTGAACGTGCGGCCCGGCGACGGCGAGCGGGCGCTGGCCGAGATCGGGGCGGCCGGGACCGTCCTCGCGACCAGCGGCGCGCACTGACCCGTCAGCGTCGCGTGGTCCGCCGGCTCGCCGCTCTGGCCCTCATCCCCGTCGCCGCGATCGCCGCCGACCGGCTCGCGGCACGGGCTCGAGGGTGGCGCCCGCCCGACCCGATGCGCATGCTGGTCGTGATCGACGCCCCGGTTGACGCTGTCTGGTCGGCGGTGGCGGACGTCGCGTTCCAGGTCGAGTGGATGACCGAGATGAAGGGGCTCGTCCTCGACCCTCCCGGCCCGGCCCGGGTGGGCCAGCGCGGCGAGGCGACGGTCCGGATCCTGGGGATCTCGCTCACCGATCGCGTCGAGGTCACCGAGGTGGTGCCCCCGACGCGGTACGCCATCGGGCACCTGGGGCTGTTCAAGGGCGGCGGCGTCATCACGCTGGAGCCCGGTGCCGGCGGCACGACGACGGTCCTGCGCTGGGACGAGACGCTGGTCCCGCCGCTGCTCCCGCAGCTGGGCGCGCTGGTCCAGGCGCCGATCCTGCGGGCCATCTTCCAGGCAGACCTCGAGCGGCTCAAGCGGCTGGTCGAGACCGGCACGGCCGACTGACGGCGCCGCCCCGGGCAGAACGCGAGCACCTCGACCGATGCAGCTCCACCTCGTCGACGCCACCTACGAGCTCTTCCGGGCGCACTTCTCCCCGCGCCCGCCGGTCCGGGGCCGGGACGGGATCGTGCTCTCGGGCGTGTCCGGGCTGGTCGAGCAGCTGTGCTTCCTGCTCCGGGACCAGGGGGCCACGCATGTCGGCTGCGCGACCGACCACGTCATCGCGTCGTTCCGCAACGAGCTCTACGCCGGCTACAAGACCGACGCCGGGGTGCCGCCCGAGCTGCTGGCGCAGTTCCCGATCGCCGAGGCCGCCATCGAGGCGCTCGGGATCGTGCTGTGGCCGATGGCCGAGTACGAGGCCGACGACGCGATCGCCGCGGCCGCCGACCGGTTCGCCGCCGATCACCGGGTGGAGCGCATCGTCATCTGCACGCCCGACAAGGACCTCGCGCAGTGCGTCCGCGGCGACCGCGTGGTGCTCTGGGACCGGCGCCGGGACCAGGTGTACGACGCGGCCGGCGTCCGCGCGAAGTGGGGCGTGCCGCCCGACGGGGTGCCGGACCGGCTGGCGCTGGTCGGGGACGCGGCCGACGGGTTCCCCGGGCTGCCGGGGTGGGGCGACAAGTCGGCTGCGGCGGTGATCGCCCGCTACGGCCACCTCGAGTCGATCCCCGCCCATGCGGCCGACTGGGACGTGCCGGGGCTGCGCGGCGCCGCGGGCCTGGCCGCGACCCTCCGCGAGCGGTTCGACGACGCGCTGCTGTTCCGCGACCTCGCGAGGCTCCGGACGGCTGCGGAGGGCGTGCCGCTCCCCCAGCACGATGCCGAGGAGCTCCGCTGGCCGGGCGCCGAGCGGGAGCGCTGGGCCGCGTTCTGCACGGAGTGGGGCCTGCCCAGGCTGGTCGACAGGCCGCCGCGCTGGCGCTAGCGTCCCGATCCGCTGATCCCTCGCTCGTTCAGTCGCGTCAGGGTCAGGAGCGCCTCCCGCGCGCACGGGCCGCGCCGCGGACCCCCGGCCCGGGCCGGCGCCCGCGCACGCCGCCACGCTGGGCGACCCCAGCACGACTCAGCCGCCCGCGCGCGGCGCCGCGTCCCGGCCGCCGCGCTGGCGCTGGTGCCCTGGCCTCGCCTCGTCGCCGCGCCCCGGCGGCCCCGGCTCCCAGCAGGCAGGCGGGAGCCCCGGGCGCTCAGCCTCGCGGCTGGCGCGAGAGTCGGAGGAGCTCCGCGTGGTGCGCGGGCGGGGCGGCCAGGCAGCCGAAGGCCCGCGTGGCGCGCGAGAGGTCGAACCACGGCCCGCCCTCGGCGTCGGTGACGACTGCACCAGCGCGCTCCGCGATCAGGCCGGCCGCCGCGATGTCCCACGCCGACATCCCGGCCGTCTGGATCGCGGCGTCGAACCGGCCGGCCGCGCCGTAGGTGAACGCAAGCGCAGACGAGCCGATGTTCCGCGTGACCCGCACCGCCTTGCGGACGGCCCGCGCCCGCGTCGCCACCGCGCGCCCGGCCAGCGCCAGCTGGAGCACGAGGTCGGTGCTCTTGTCCTTGGCCGAGACCGTCAGCACGCGGCCGCCCAGCATCGCCGGCCCATCCGCCGTGGCCCAGAACGTCTCGCCCCGGAGCGGCTCGTGCACGACGCCCACGGTCGGGCGCCCGTCCACGACAAGGGCGACGGACACGCAGAACAGCGGCAGCCCGTTGGCGTAGTTGATCGTCCCGTCGAGGGGGTCCACGACCCACGACCGCCCGCTGGCGAGGCTGCGCGCCGCCGCCTCCGCGCGGTCCGCGCCGCTGTCCCGAGGCGCGCCGCCGCGCCCGCCCCGTTCGCCGTGTGAGCGGCCCCGGTGCTCGCCCGATTCCTCGGCCAGGATGCCGTCGGACGGGAAGCGCTCTCGGATGGCGCCCAGGATCAGCGCCTCTGAGAGGTGGTCCACCTCGGTGACCACGTCCTTCGCGGACTTGTAGGAGACCTCCCCCACCCGCTCGTACCGCTCCAGCAGGATGGCGCCCGCTCGCTCGGCCACCTCGCGCGCGAACGCAGCGTCGACGGCGTGGCGACTCGTGGTCAGTTCTGCGGCGGGCCGGGCGACGGGCATGCGCCGATCGTGCCACGGATCGCCGGACGGCGGCGCGAGGATCAACCCGTAGGCGACCACCCGGCCCCGTGGAGCCTCGACCGCGCCTCCGGGGTGCCGACCGGCCCGGCCGAAGCGCCCGCACGAGGGGCCGTTCGACTGGGGTGGAGCGACTGCGCGACCCCCGATCCTCACGTCGACCAACCCGAAGGAGACGTCCCCATGAACTGGCCCGCTACAGGGGTACTGGCCGCGGTCGCGATCGCCGTCGGCATCGTCCTGCTCGTCGTGTACGCCGTGCGCCGCGGACTGGTCGACAACGACCTGCCCGACACGTTCGCCACCCCCGCCGTGCCGACGTCCGGGCCGGCACGCGTTCGGGGGACCGCGCAGCAGTCGCGCGCGATGGGTGCCGCTGGCGCCGTCATCCTCATCGCGGGGCTCGCGCTTGGCCTGGCAACCACGATCGGCGGCTGGGCCTGGGCCGGCGGCTGCGCCCAGTCCTGGAACGGCTGCGCCCAGTCCACGGCACCGGCCCAGCCATCGGCCAGCACCGCTCCCTGATCGGAGCCTGCGCCCGGGCTCGGCGCGGTGGCGTCCCTCGAGCCGGGTTACCATCGGGGGATGGAGACCCCGGCCCTGTCCCCCGCCCATGCCGCGTTCCTCGCCGCGCGCCACTTCGCCACCGTCGCGACCCTCGACGAGGACGGCGCGCCGCGCCAGAGCGTAGTCTGGTATGCCCACCTCGACGACGGCCGGATCCTGATCAACAGTCGCCACCCGCGCCGCTGGTGCAGCAACCTGATCCGCGATCGCCGGGTCGCGCTCGCCATCACGGAGAACCCGTATCGCTGGCTCGGCCTGACGGGCACGGTCGACGAGGTGGTCGAGGACGTCGAGCGGGCCCGCGACGACATCGTGGGGCTCGCGCGGCGCTACAGCGAGGACGGCTCCGTCGACCCGGAGACCGAGGCCGCCTTCCGGAGCCAGCCGCGGGTCACGTTCCTGATCCGGATCACGGGCGTGCACGACCACCTGGAGGGCTGAGGGTGGCCGGGTCCACCGTCGTCGCGCTGGCGGGCGGGGTGGGCGGCGCCAAGCTCGCCGAGGGGCTCCAAGCGCACCTCGGCAGCCGGCTGGCGGTGGTGGTCAACACCGCCGACGACTGCGACCGCCACGGCCTGCGGGTGATGCCCGACCACGACACCGTGCTGTACACGCTGGCGGGCATCGAGCAGGCGGCCCTGGGCTGGGGGATCGAGGGCGACACACACGCCGTGATGGGCCAGCTGGGCGTGTACGGCGAGCCGACGTGGTTCTCGCTGGGCGACCGCGACATCGCGCTGCACATCGCGCGGACTGCCGCCGTGCGCGATGGAGCCCGGCCCACGGAGGCTTGCCTGTCCGCGCAGCGGGCTCTGGGGCTGGCGGCCAGGATCCTGCCGATGACCGACGACCCGGTGGCGACGGCGGTCGCGACCGACGACGGCTGGCTGGAGTTCCAGGAGTACTTCGTGCATCGCCGGCAGGCGCCCGAGGTGCGGGCCCTGCGCTTCGACGGGATCGAGGCGGCACGGCCCTCGCCTGAGGTGGCCGCCGCGCTCGACGGGTCGGCCGCCATCGTCATCGGCCCCTCGAACCCGCTCGTCTCGATCGGCCCGATCCTCGCCGTCCCCGGGATGCGCGAGGGCATCGCCGCCGCCAGGGCCAGGGGCGTCCCCGCGTTGGCAGTCAGCCCGATCATCGGCGGGCGGGCGCTCAAGGGCCCCGCCGATCGCATGCTCGCGTCGCTCGGCCACGAATCCTCGGCGCTCGGCGTCGCCCGCCTGTACGCGGACCTCATCGACGTGTTCGTGCTCGACGCGGCCGACGCGGCACTCGCCCCGGAGATCGAGGCGCTGGGCGTCCGGGCGCTCGTCACCGACACCGTGATGGGCGACGACGCGTCGCGGGCGCAGCTGGCGGGCGAGGTGCTCGGCGCGCTCAACGTGGTCGGCGCGGCGTAGCCTGCGACTTGGCGACGGGCTCCGCCCCGCCAAGCGCTAGCATCGCGCCGTGCACCCCGACCGATCCGGGCCCGAGTCGGGCCTCCCCCCCACCCCGCGGCGGACCGCCGTGGTGATTCCCGTGCGCGCGCTCGAGGGCGCCAAGTCGCGGCTGGGCGAGGTCCTCGACGCCGAGGAGCGCCGCGAGCTCGTGGAGCTGCTCCTGCGGCGAACGCTCGAGGCGGCGCGGGCCGTGCCCGGTGTCGAGATCGTGGCTGTGGTGTCGCCCGACGCCGCCGCGCTGGCCGTGGCAAGGTCCGCGGGGGCGCAGCCCATCGTCCAGCACACGCCTGGGCTCAATCCCGGGCTCGTCGAGGCGCGCGAGGCGCTTGCTGGGCGCGCCGAGCGCCTGCTCGTCCTGCCAGCCGACCTGCCGGGGATCACCGCCGACGACGTGGCGGCCATGCTCTCGCTCGCCGACGGGGCCGCTCAGGGTGGTCGGCCTGCCGTCGTCCTCGCCCCCGACCGCCACGGACGCGGCACGAACGCACTCCTCCTCGACCCGCCCGCGGTCATCGCCCCCTCCTTCGGGGGTGAGAGCCGCGCGGTCCACGCCTCGCTGGCCGAGTCCGCCGGGGCCGCCTATCTGGAGCTGGTCGGCCGCCTCGAGCTCGACCTGGACACGCCGGACGACCTCCTGCTGGTCGAGGCGAACCGCCCGGAGGCGCTCCATGCCCACTGAGCCCGGTCGGGTCGAGATCCTGGCGCTCGCCGGCATGCCGGAGGTCCACACCCGTGACGACCTCGAGGCGATGATCGGCGACGCCCTCGAGGCGACATCCGGCGCGCTGCCGCTCGAGCCCGGCGACGTGCTGGTGGTGACCCAGAAGGTCGTGTCCAAGGCCGAGGGCGCCGTCGTGGACCTGCGGACGGTCGAGCCGCGGCCCGAGGCCGTCGCCTGGGCGGAGCGCTGGGATCGCGACGCGCGGGCCATCGAGGTGGTGCTGCGCGAGGCCCGGCGGATCGTCCGGATGGAGCGCGGCGTCCTGATCACCGAGACGCCGCAGGGATACGTCTGCGCGAACGGCGGCGTGGACGCGTCAAACGTGGGGCCGGCGTCAGGCGACCTGGTCACGCTCCTGCCGCGCGACCCCGACGCCTCCGCCGCGCGCATCCGCGAGGCGATCCGCAGGCGCTTCGGGGCCGACGTCGCGGTGGTGGTCTCCGACAGCTTCGGCCGGCCATGGCGCTGGGGCATCGTCGACGTGGCGCTCGGCGTGGCGGGCCTGCACCCGCTCGACGACCTGCGCGGGGTCCCCGATGCCGACGGGCGCGTCATGAAGACCACGGTCCGGGCCGTCGCCGACGAGATCGCCTCCGCGGCCGAGCTGGCGCTGGGCAAGACGACCGGCAGGCCCGTCGCGCTCGTCCGTGGGGCGAACCCGCCGCTGGGCGACGGGTCGATCGGCACGTCCCTGATCCCGGCCGAGAACGACCTCTTCCGCTAGGGTTTCGCCCGGGCGGAGCCTGGCGCTCCCGCCAGTGGATCCGCCCGGGGCGCTACGATTCGCGTCATGAAGATCGGCCTGCAGATCCCCTCGTTCACGTGGCCCGGCGGTCCCGAGGCCATCGGCCCCACGCT
>JAJYMP010000498.1 GCA_021786915.1 Chloroflexota bacterium | reverse complement strand
GAGGCTGCGGCGACTCAGGAGCCTCGCGGTCCGGGGCGACTCGGGGGCGACTCAGGACCCATTCGAGTCTGGGGCGACTCAGGAGCCTCGCGGTCCGGGGCGACTCGGGGGCGACTCGCGCCGCCGGGCGTTCTGGAGGCGGAAGGCCCGCACGAAGCTGAGACCCAGCGCCCCGCGCCGGTGCCTGGCCGCCCCGCGCCGCACGAACGCGGCGTTCCGAAAGTACCCCCGGTGGTGACCGTTCGGATAGGGTGACCGTAAGGCCTTGCGCAAGGTTCACTGGCGATAGTCAGAACCGATGAGCGCACCCGGCTTGAGGCTCCCCATGCGACCAGTGTTGCCGCGGCCGCGGCACGGCCGGAATCGACGGCGAGGCCAGTCGATCGTCGAGTTCGCCCTCGTCCTGCCGGTGATGCTGCTGCTGGTCCTGTTCGGCATCGACTTCGGCCGGATCTTCCTTGGCTGGGTCCAGCTCAACAACGTGGTCCGCGAGGCCGCCAACATCGCGGCCGAGAACCCCACGGCCTGGAACACCGTCAACCCGAACACGGCGGTCCAGGCGCAGTACGCCAGCCTGATCACGAACGAGTCGGCGGGCATCAACTGCACCCTCCCGGCGACGATGCCGACGCCCAGCTTCCCCAACGGCAGGAACGGGGTCAATCCCATCGGCTCGCCCGTGACGGTGCGAATCACCTGCAACTTCGCGTTCATCACGCCCGTCATCGGCGCGATGTTCGGCGGGTCGCTGCCCGTCGCGGCCTCCTCGAGCTACCCCAACCGCAACGGCATGATCGCGAACATCCCGACGCCGACACCCCCGCCGTCAGCGTCGCCCAGCTCCAGCGCCTCGCCGAGCGCGTCGGCGAGCGCCAGCCCGTCGGCCTCCGCGAGCGCCTCGGCGAGTGCCAGCGCCAGCGCAAGCGCCAGCTCCTCGGCCGCGCCCACGCCCACACCCACGCCCGTCTGCACCGTACCCAACCTGATGAACGTCAAGGCCGAGGATGCCCAGACGCACTGGGCGGCAGCGAGCTTCACGATCCCGGTGATGTTCAACCCGATGGCGCCCCCGGCGTGGCCGCCGAGCGGCGGCGCCATCAGCGCCCAGACCCCGATCGCGTACACCGACGCCCCCTGCAGCACCACGATCATGACGGTGACCTGGAAGTGAGGACGCGCCGCCGTTCCACCGGGCAGGGCGGCCAGGGCATCGCCGAGTTCGCCCTGGTGTCCCCGATCAACCTGCTGCTGCTGGTGGCCGTGTTCGACATGGGCCGTGCCGTCTACGCGTACAACTCGATCGCCAATGCCGCCCGCCAGGGGGCGCGCGTCGCGGCCGTGAACCAGCTCTACCCCGCCGACAGCGTGACCGTCTGCAACGAGAGCATGCCGGTCGAGGACACGGCCCCCGGCACCACGCCGACATGGTCGGCCCGCGCCTGCGCCGCCTCAGCTGCGACGTCGCTCGGGGTGCAGCCCTCGCAGGTTGGCGTGGGTTACGCGCCGCCCGCCGGCGTCACCCTCGACTGCCCAGCTGGCCCGGCCCCGTCGGCGAGCACGCCGTTCCACGTCGGCGGCATCGTCAGCGTGACCGTGACCTACCAGTGGTCCGCCATCACCCCCATCATCGGGGGGCTGATGGGCCCCATCACCATGAGCTCGACCTCGCAGATGCCGGTCGAGCGGGTCTTCCCCTGAGGTGCGAGCCGTGGGCACATTCCGACGCGGGGGCGCCACCGGGCAGGCGCTCGTGCTGATGGTCCTCGCGATGGCCGCGGTGCTCGCCGCGGTCGCGCTGATCATCGACGGCGGCAACGCCGTGGCCCACCAGCGGATGACGCAGAACGGGGCCGACGCCGCGGCGGAGGCCGGCGCGGTGATCATGGCCGAGGAGTTCGCGGGCGCGGCGGCCCCGATCCAGGGATGGGACGCTGCCGTCATGACCGCCATCAACGACTCGGCGACGGCCAACGGCATCACCGTCACGCACGCGTACTACACCGACATCTGCGGGATCCCGCTCAAGGCGGACGGGACCGCAGCCCTGCTGGCCGACAACACCTACGACTATGCGAACGCGATGCCGGTCGGCAACGACACCGGGGCGCAGCCCGCCACCTCGACGTCGACGCCCGACTGCCCGAGCCGGACTGTGGGACCCGCGGCGGGTGTCCTGGTCCAGGCGCACCAGGACGTCGGGACCTACCTCGCGCGCGTGATCGGCCTCTCCAGCATCGGCGTCAGCACCCAGGCGACGGCAGCGGCCGGCTTCCTCCAGGAGACCTGCTCCGCGTCTGAGGGCGCCCCGTGCGGGATGCTCCCCGTGGCGGTCCCGATCGACATCATCAGCTGCACGCAGAACAACACCACCAGCGACTCCGGCACCAAGTGGAACGCGGACGGCCACACGGTCTACGTGATCCCGCTGTGCACGAACGGCGACGGCAATATCGGCTGGATCGACTGGACCGGAGGCGGCGGCACGAACGACCTCATCACGTCCGTCAGCACCCCCAACAACCCCGCCGTCCCGCTGCCGTCCTGGCAGTTCGTGTCCCAGACCGGCAACACCAACTCCTCGGACCTCCAGACGGCCCTCCGCAAGTACGACGGCCTGATCGCGCTCGTCCCGCAGTTCGACCTCACGTGCTCGTCGACGCCCACGTTCAGCCAGGTCGCCACGAGCCCGTACTACGGCTGTCCCCCGAGCGATGTCGGCGGGCACGGCACCAACAACTGGTACCGGATGCCCAGCTTCGCCCACCTCCAGCTGTGCATCTCGACGGACCCCGACTGCCAGGCCGCCGGCTATGACTACGGCGCCTACATCTCGTCGAACAACAACCCCGAGTGCGGCGGCAACGGCGCGACGTCGTGCCTGGTGGGCAAGTTCGAGAGCATCGTGGGGACCGGGACGATCGGCGCGGGCATCGGGATGGGTCAGGGCAACAGCAAGGCGGTCGGCGTCCAGCTGATCAAGTAGGCACCGGCCTTCGGGGTCCCGGTCCCGGTCCGCGACCTGCGCGGCTCAGCGGATGCCGGTGTCGTAGCCGATCGTGACCTCCGTGAGCCTGTCGGCGGCCACCGTCACGTGCTGCTGGGCGGGCGTCCCCAGGAGGCCGGTCACCGGCTGGGCGGCCAGGGTATAGGTGCCGGGCGCGAGGTCGATCCGGAACAGGCCGCTCCCGTCCGTCGTGAACCGCGCGACCTCCTTGCCGCCGGCGTCCGTGACCACGAGCACCGCGCCCTTGACCGGCCGCTCCGCGCACGCCGAGTCGCCCGGGCGCTCCACCGGGCACGTGGGGCCGGCGGTGACCTCGCCGCCGATGCCGCTGGCGCCCGACGTGCCGGCCAGGGCTGCGCGCTGGTCCGCGGGGAGCGCAGAGCCCGATTCGCTCTGGAGGGTCGGCGTCCCGTCGCTCGCCACCTGCCAGGCCCAGACGTGGTGGTCGATGCAGCCGGCCTGGCAGTCGCCCCACCCGACGCTGACGGTCACGGTCCAGGCGCCGCCCGCGGCGGGGGCGGCCTGCCACCAGGATGCCTGCCCGATGAGGTTGGGGTCCTTCGGCTTGACGCCGTCGAACCAGGGCGAGCGGGCCTGGACGGCGGCGAAGGCGGCTTCGGCGGAGGTGACCGGGCCGCCGGAGGCGTTCGCCGAGGCGGAGGGGGCCGTGCTCGCTGCGGGCGCGGAGCTTGCCCCCGGCGACCCGGCCGGACCGGGTGACGCGGGGCTCGCGCCGGCGCCCGTGCAGGCCGCGAACGCTAGCACGACGATGACGAGGAGGCCGGCGAGCCCGACAGGGCGCGGCAGGATCGACAGGGTCTTCATGGGCCGCAAACGCAGGGTCGACCGGCGAAGTTCCATCGCGCGCAGCGTATCGCCTCGGGCGCCGCGGCTTGGGGTTCGGGTAGCGGGCTCGCGGTTCCGCCATAGCCCGTGTCGGCCGGGGGTTCCCTGACGTCCGGTGCCTCAGGGGCTGCCGGACCGGTGGTCGGCCTGTTGGGGCCGGCGAACGGTCTGCTCGTACCAGCGAACCGCGAGCCTCGCCTGTGCCTACCATCGCACGCGAACCGCGATCCCACGGAGTGCCTTCCGTCCCGAATCGCTCGGGATGTGCGAGGGAACGCGATCAGCCGGCCCGGCCGCGCCAGGTCGCCGCCCCAGCCCGCGACCGCTCAGCCGGCCCGGCCCAGACGGCGGGCGTCATCCCCACCGATGTCGCATCGTCGTTGTCGCGAAGTCATGCGGCCATCATGTCGACGGGCACTGATGTGACGCTTACGCGCCCCTGGCTGCGGGCGCACCGTTGCACCTGACTTCCGGGCCTCGGGCGCGCCGCTGGACCAGCCCGCCGGGGCCGTGCGCGGGGCGGACCGAACGCCGGCGGGATGCGCCGGCAGAGCCGCCCCTTGCACGGCGGGCGCCACCCGCGGATCGAGTGCAAGTGACGAGATCGGCAGCCGGGCGCGGACGGGCGCGGCGGGGCGGCCGGCGCGTGGGCGAGCGGGCGCGCTCGTCATCGTCCGATCGGAGCCCGTCACCACGAGCCTGCGGACGGCCTGATGCGCCCCTATCGTTGGCGCTGGCCGGACTGGCCGGGCAGCGAAGGGACGAAAGCGATGGGGAACGACGTGCTCGACCTGTGGCCCGAGGCGGCCATCGAGGCGATCCACGAGGCGTCGCTCGCGGTCCTCGAACGCGTCGGCGTCCAGGTTGAATCGCCCGCCGCCCGCGCGGTCCTGCTCGGCGCCGGCTGCGTGGAGGGCGACCGGGGCCGGCTCCGCATGCCCGCCGGCGTGGTCATGGACGCGGTCGCCGCGTGCCCGCGCGCGTTCACGCTCGTCGCCCGCGACACCGCCCGGTCGATCCTCGTCGATGCCGATCCCGGGCCGACCTTCGTCCACAACATGGGCGGTGCCCGCGACATCATCAACCCCAAGACGGGCGCCAGCCGCCGCGCCACCATGGCCGACCAGGTCCGCCTCACCCGCGTCATGCACCACATGACGAACCTCCACAGCGTGACCTCGCTGGTCCAGCCCGACGACGTCCCCTACCCGCTCGAGCCGCTGTACTCCTACCTCGTGCTCGCCCACGAGACGGACAAGCCGGTCGGCGGCCCCGGCATCTCCTTCGCGTTCCAGGCCGCATTCCTGCGCCGCATGGCGGTCGCTCTGACGGACTCCGACGGCTCCGACGGGCGCTACCCGGTGGACCTCGCGTTCTCGCCGGTCAGCCCGCTCCAGCTGGGGGCCGAGGTCAGCGACGCCCTCCTCGCCACAGTCCGCGACGGGCAGGTGGCCGTTGAGATCCTCCCCTGCCCCGCCGCGGGCACCACCGCGCCCGGTTCGATGGCGGCGGCGGTCGCCACCCAGAACGCCGAGGTGCTCGCGGGCGTGGTGCTGACGCAGGCCGCCGCGCCCGGGACGCCGCTCTACTACGGGCCGCGGCTCTCGTCGATCAACCCGCGGACCGGCGTCGTCACCTCCGGGCCGCCCGAGACCGGCGTCGCCTCGATGGCCGCGACCCTGCTCGCCCGCAAGTACGGCCTCGCCTGCGACTGCTACGGCCCGACGAGCGATTCGGTGGTCGTGGACGCGCAGTTCGGCTACGAGCACATGGCCAACGCCATCCTCGGGCTCGCCGCGCGGCCGCGGTTCCTGTCCGGACCGGGCGAGAACCAGAGCGGCGTCGGCGGGTCGGTCGAGGCGCTGGTCATCGACGACGAGGTCCTCAACTACGCGTTCTACGCCTACCAGCGGCACCCCTGGGACGGCGACGCGCTCTCCGTGGACGCGATCGTCGAGGGGCTGGAGTCCGACTTCGGCTTCCTCGCCACGGCCCACACGCGCAAGTACCTGCGCTCGGACTTCGTCAAGCCGCTGCTCTCGTACCGCGGCGGGCTGGGCGAATGGGCGGCGTCGGGGCGCGCGAGCGTCGTGGACCTGGCCTCGGACAGGGCGGCCGCGATGATCGCCGAGCCGCCGGTGGGCCTGTCCGACGACGTGCTCGAGGGGCTGTGCGGGCTGATCGACGAGGCCGCGCGCTCGATCGGGCTCGCCGAGTGGCCGGACCCCCGCCGGATGCTCGAGGGCTGAGGCCGAGGGTCTTCGGGGCGCCTCGCGACGCGAAGGCTGGACTCCCAGTCCGGACCGTTGAGTGGACCCGGTCATCTGATGGACTCCGGGTCCAGATCACGACCCGATTCGGGGGTCTGAGTGGCTCGCGGTCGTCGCTAACTGGACCCCCGGGCCAGTCTGCAACCAGCACGGCCATGGAACTCGGACTCCCAGTCCAGCCTCGGCCTCGGCCTCAGCAGAAGCCCGGGCGGCAGCGGCACGTTTGACGGTATCCGGCGGCGGTGCCACGCTGGGCGGGTCGATCAGCCCGCCGTCCCCGGAGTCCCCAGCCGTGGCCCGATCGCCCGCTCCCTCGCTTGAACCCGCCACCCCCGACGCCCTCCCGGCCACCATCGGCGAGCTGCGCGAATCCGGCTGGCACTCGCGGAGTGTCAAGGAGGAGCTGCGGGCGAATCTGCTCGCCAAGATCGCGAGCGGCGAGGAGACGTTCCCCGGCATCGTGGGCTACGAGGAGACGGTGATCCCCGCCGTCGAGAACGCGCTCATCGCCGGGCAGGACATCGTGTTCCTGGGCGAGCGCGGCCAGGCGAAGACGCGGCTGGCGCGACTCCTGGTCGGCCTCCTCGACCCGTGGCTCCCCGTCGTCCGCGGCGGCCAACTCAACGACGACCCGTTCTCGCCCATCAGCGCCGCGGGGAGGGCCGTCGTGGCGGAGGGCGGCGACGTCACGCCGCTCGACTGGGTCCCGCGCGACCGGCGCCATGTCGAGAAGCTCGCAACCCCGGACATCACGATCGCCGACCTGATCGGCGAGGTCGACCCCATCCGGCTCGCCGAGGGCCGCTACCTCTCCGACGAGCTCACGCTCCACTACGGCCTCATCCCGCGCGCCAACCGCGGCATCTTCGCGATCAACGAGCTGCCGGATCTCGCCGAGCGCATCCAGGTGGGCCTGCTCAACATCCTGGAGGAGCGCGACGTCCAGATCCGCGGCTTCACGATCCGCCTGCCGCTCGACCTGTTCGTCGTGGCGTCGGCCAACCCGGAGGACTACACCAGCCGGGGCCGCATCATCACGCCGCTCAAGGACCGGCTGGGCTCGCAGATCCGAACCCACTACCCGCGCTCGCTGGAGCACGAGGTCGAGATCATCCGGCAGGAGAAGCACACGTTCCCCATGCGCGAGGGCGAGCCCCGGGTGCTCGTGCCGGACTTCATGGAGGAGCTCGTCGCCCACCTGACCCACCTCGCCCGGCGATCGGCGGACATCAGCCAGCGCAGCGGCGTGTCGGTCCGCGTCTCGGTGACCAACATGGAGGTCCTCGAGGCCGCCGCGCTCAAGCGGGCCGTGCGCCTCGGCGAGCTGGTCGGGGCCCCGCGGATCAGCGACCTCGGCGCCGTGCTCGCGTCGACCACGGGCAAGATCGAGGTCGAGACGGCCGGCGAGGACACCCCCGAGGAGCGGATCGTCGAGCGGCTCGTGACCAAGTCGGTGTTCGCCACGTTCAACCGCCACACCTCAGTGGAGCGTCTGGAGCCCGTGCTCAGCGCGTTCGAGGCCGGGCTGGTCGTGGAGACGGGCGAGATGGTCCCCGCGCGCGACTACGTGCGGGCGATGCGCGACGTGCCGGGCCTGCGCGACGCGGTGGTGGCGCTGGGCGCGTTCGACGCCGCTGATGGCGCCGAGGAGCCGGCGCTCGTGGCATCGGCGGTCGAGCTGCTGCTCGAGGGCCTCCACCTCCACCGCAGGCTGACCAAGGACCGCGGGCACGGCGGCGTGTCCTACCGCCGGTAGGCGTGCGCCCATGGCCTTCCTGACGCCGGACCCGGGCCACCTCGACCGGCGCGACGCGCTGCCGCCGGGGGTCGCGCGCCAACTCACGCCTGATGCGCAGTACCGGGCCTGGGACGGCTCGCAGGACGTCCCCGACCTGACCGCTGACGAGCTGGTCGACGCGCTGGCCGACGATGTGCTCGCGAACGGCGACGTCGAGGAGGCGCTGCACCGGCTCGTGCAGCGTGGGTTGCGGGCGGACGAGCCGGGTCGGGCGGCCCTCCGCGGGCTGCGCGACCTCATGGAGCGGCTCCGGGAGCGCCGGCGCGAGCTCCTCGACCAGGGACGGCTGGCCGACCCGCTCGCAGACGTGCGCCAGGCGCTCGACGACATCGTGGCCAAGGAGCGCGCGGCGCTCGAGCGACGCCTCGACGAGACGGAGCCCGGCGCCGGCGACCCGGCCACGCAGCCGGACCCCGAGCTGCGCCAGATGCTCCGCTCGATCGCCGCCCGGCGGCGCGACAGCCTCGACGCCCTGCCGCCCGACGCCGGCAAGCGCCTGCGCGCCCTCCGGGACTACGACTTCCTCGACCCGGACGCCCGCCAGCAGTACAACGACCTCGTCGACCGGCTGCGGCGGACCACCCTCGACCGGTACACGAAGGGGCTGTCCGACGCGGTCGGGGGGATGCGCCCCGAGGACCTCGCTGCGCAGCGGCAGATGGTCCGCGACCTCAACGACCTGCTCGAGCAGCGGATGGCCGGCGACGAGCCATCGCAGGACGCGGTCGACGACTTCCTGCGCCAGCACGGCGGCTTCTTCGCGGGCGCCGAGACGCTCGACGACGTGGTGGAGCAGCTGGCCCAGCGGATGCAGTCGCTGCAGTCGCTGCTCCGCTCGCTCACGCCGCAGCAGCGCGCCGAGCTGCGCGACACGATCGACGCGCTGCTGCGGGACGACCGCCTCAAGTGGGACCTGGCGCGGCTGGCGGCGAACCTCGACCAGCTGCTGCCCGGCGGCCTCGGCGAGCCCATGCCGTTCGGCGGCGACGAGCCACTGGGGCTCGAGTCCACGCTGGAGCAGCTGGATCGGCTCCAGGCGCTCGACGCCCTCGAGGGGCAGCTCGACGGGACGACGGGGCCGGGCGAGCTCGGCTCCATCGACCGTCGCCAAATTGCGGACCTGCTCGGGCCGGACGCCGTCCGCGACCTCGACGCCCTCGACGAGGTCACCGACCGCCTCGAGCGCGCCGGGTACCTCGAGCGCCACGGCAAGCGACTCGAGCTGACGCCGCGGGCAACGCGGCGGATCGGCCAGAAGGTCCTCGACGAGCTGTTCGCGCGCCTCAAACGCGACGCGTTCGGCGGGCACCGGCTGGAGCGGCCCGGGCAGGGCGGCGACCGCGAGGAGACGAGCAAGCCGTTCGCCTTCGGCGACCCGTTCCACCTCGACCTGCGGGCGACGCTGGGCAACACGCTCCGCCGCGAGGAGAACGCCCCGGCGGCGCGAGGCAGGGGCCCGCTCCGCCTCCGCCCCGACGACTTCGAGGTCTACCGGACCGAGCACACGACGTCGTCGGCCACGGTGCTGCTGCTGGACATGAGCCGCTCGATGCTGCTCCGGGGCTGCTACCTCGCCGCCAAGCGCGTGGCCATCGCGCTCGACACGCTGATCCGGACGGAGTTCCCGCGCGACCACCTCG
>JAJYMP010000359.1 GCA_021786915.1 Chloroflexota bacterium | reverse complement strand
CTTCGATGCGCTCTCCTACGCCACCGGCGGTCCAACCTGGTGGCCGGATCCGGCCTGACCGGGAACGGCAGGCGGCTTCGGATTCAAGAACCTCACCGACATCTGGACGATCGACGAGTACGTCCGCGCGAGCGACGTTCGACAGCGCGGTCGTTGTGGGCGGTTCGTCGGGGCGTCCCGGTTCCTCAACTGAACCGCCCACACGCCGGGCGTGGCGCAACTGAACCCGGCCGACCCATTCGACGAGGTCGGCCGGGCAATCAGTCGGCGGACGAGCGCGAGCCTCCCCGTCAGGAGCAGCTCGAGTTGCCGACCGCCGTGAACATGCCAGCGTTGCCGTTCGAGTTGTCGCGCGACATCGCGTTCGCCATGCCGCCCTGGGCGCCGACGCCCCACGCCTGGACCATGTTCTTCGCCCCACAGTACCCATTCGGGGTTGGGTTCGGGGCCGCCGACGCGGTCCCGGCGAAGACGCCGAGGCAAATCGCCACGAGGCCTGTCGTTAGCGCCACCCGAAGCCGCCTGGACGTTCGATTCATCCCATTCTCCTTGTCTCTCTTGCGCCGGCGCCCTCAGGCGCCGAAGACAATCGGCGCCTGGCCTAGCGGATGGCCGGGTTCCGAACGATCGGTGTCTTGCCGTTGGTGCTGATCTGGGTGTAGCAGCCGTCTCCCTTGCCGGGGGTTCCGATGTCCGGCCCGTGATGGGCGGTTTCGAGGCCGTACCAGGCCGGTCCGACCGTGCCCATCCCTCCGGCGGCGGGGTCACCCGTCCGGCCGCACGATGTGGCAGTCCCAGTCGACGCGTCGTAGACGAACCCGGGGTGGAGCTGGCCATCGGCCAGCACCTGGGCCTCGCCTGCGAAGCGACCCTCGCGGTTGGCCGATGGCCCAGCGGTGTGGGTGTGTGCGAACACGGGAACAGCCAGGGTCGCGGCGAGGATCAGTCCGAGCGGGGCTGCGAGCAGGAGCCGCCCATCGCGGGGGGACGCGTGACGCTGCATGAGAACCTCCTTGCGAGTTCGATGGCTTGTTGCGATCTGGCCGGTCGGGGCCGCTCGACGGGATCTGGCGTGGAGCCCCGCCCTCGGGGCCGCCCCTTCCACCAAGCACCCCGCTTCCGGTCGATAGGTCAGGGCGCACGGCGGTCTGCGACGTTGGCTTGGGTGTCCGGTCGCGCCAGGGATGGCTCGGCGGACAACGCTCGCCTGAGCCGGGAGTGCACCGCCCTGGCTTTGCCGAGCTTTCCCATGGCTCGGTCGATGTGCCAGATGACGAGTCGGCGATCGGTTCCGAGCTCTTCTGCGATCTCGGCGATGCCTCGCCCGGCGAGGATGAGTCGCACGATGCGCTCCTCGATCAGCGATAGATCCGAGATCGGCACGTCGGCCACCTGCCCCGTCAATGCCATGCCCGCCTGCGCAGGTCAGGCGGCCCCGTCCGCCAGTCGATGCCAGGCGTCGAGTCGCATTCGCACCTCCTCCGAGACCGGGATGGCCTTGGCGCGGTCTGGCGCCGAGGGGGACCATCGCCGCATTCGAACCCTGGGGCCGGGGACTAACGCGAACCTGAGGCGGCGCTAACACGCGTGACACCGATGTGAGAATGGCGCCATATGCAGTTCCGTCTCCTCGGCAGGCTTGAGGTGGAGGAGGGCGGGGCGGAGCTCGCGCCCGCTCGGCCGAAGCCGCGCGCCCTGCTTGCGCTCCTCCTGCTCCGTGCCGGCGAGGTCGTCGCGACCGACGAGCTGATCGAGCTGCTGTGGGGTGGAGAGCCGCCGCCGACCGCACGCACTGCGCTGCACGGCTACATCTCGGCGCTGCGGAAGCTGCTCGGCTCGCGACTCCAGACGGTCGCGCCGGGCTATCGACTCGAGCTGCATCCGGATGACGACGTGGATGTCCATCGCGTCGAGAGCCTCGTGGCGGGTGCGCGAACGGCAGCGCCGCTCCAGCAGTCCGAGCGCCTGGCCGCGGCTCTCGCGCTGTTCCGCGGGGAGCCCCTGGCCGACCTGCGCCTGGGTGGCGCCGACCTCGCCGGGCAGGTGGCCCGCTTGGAGGACCTCCAGCTGGGCATCCTCGAGCAGAAGGCAGGGGCCGACCTGGCACTGGGCCGACACGAGGAGCTGATCCCCGAACTCCAGCAGATGCTCGCCGAGCACCCCCTTCGGGAACGGCTCCGAGAGCAGCTGATGCTCGCCTTGTACCGCGCCGGCAGGCAGGCGGACGCGCTTCAGGTCGCCCAGCAGGTCAGACGGGCACTGGCTGACGAACTCGGGATCGACCCAAGCCCGTCCCTGCAACGTCTCGAGCGCCAGATCCTCGAGCAGGACCCTGGCCTCGATGCGCCGGGACCGCTCGTGATCGAGCCTCCCGCGCCGGGCTCGATCTTGACGTTCCTGTCAGCCGATCTCGCCCCGCTCCACCGACACGGACAGTCGCGGCGTGGCGCGGACGCCGAGCGCAGCCAATCCCTGCGAGCGGTCGTTCCACGCCACCACGGCGTCGTGATCGCCGAGGACCCCCTGACGGCGACCTTCCGTCGCTCCTCGGATGCCGCGGACGCCGCCCTCGACATGCAGGCGGCGACGCGGCATCTCGACGCCCGACCGCGCATCGGTCTGGACTCGGCCGCAGCATCCGGGCGTGGCGAGTGGCGCCGGGAACCTGGCGCTCGCAGCGCCGGGCATCTCCGCCGAGCCGCCCACCCCGGTCAGACTCTGGTTTCGGAGGCAACCCGCCGCCTGCTCGAGGACACCGCTCGCCACGACCTCGGAATCGTCGACCTCGGAGAGCACCTCCTGACGGACCTGGCCCCGGCGCGACATGTGTACCAGCTGGACGATCCCCGCCGACCGTCGCGCTACCCACCGATCCCCAGCCTCGAGACGAGGCCGGTCAGCCTGCCGCCGCAGCCGACGTCCCTCGTCGGCCGCGAGCTTGAAACCGACGCGATCGCAGAACTGGTGGCCAGCGGCGCCGAGCGGATCGTGACGCTCACGGGTCCCGGAGGGACCGGCAAGACGAGGCTCGCGCTGCACGCCGCAGCCGAGCTGGTGGATCGGTTCCCGGACGGGATCCACCTGGTCGAGCTTGCACCACTCGCTGACCCGTCGCTCGTGGGGCCAACCGTCTCCCGCGCCCTGGACACTGGCAGGACGAGCGCGGCCGCCGTGCGGGGAAGACCGGTTGAGCTGGAGGACCTCGAGCTGCTACTGGTGCTCGACAACTTCGAGCACCTGCTGGCGGCCGCGCCGGCCATCGGTCGGCTGGCGCGGGAGTCCCCGCTCGTCCGCTTCCTCATCACGAGCCGGGCTCCGCTTCAGATCCCGGGCGAGCGGGTCTACGAGATCGGGCCGCTCGCGACTCCGCCCGACATCGGCGACCCGGCTCGCCTCATGGCCTTCGACTCGGTGTTGCTGTTCACGGACCGCGCCCGCGCCCTGCGACCGGAGTTCACGGTGAACGCCGCCAATGCCCGAGCGGTCGCCGATCTGTGCGTCGCCCTCGACGGCCTCCCGCTCGCGATCGAGCTGGCCGCGTCCCGGGTGGCGGTGCTCCCGCCGGCGGCGTTCACGGAGCGCCTGGACCGCCGCCTCGAGCTGCTCGACGCCGGGCTGCGAGCGGCTTCACCCCGACACGAGAGCCTGCGCGCGACGATCGCCTGGAGTCACGACCTGCTCGAGGAGCGCGAACGTCGACTCTTCGAGCGGCTGGCCGTCTTCGCCGGCGGCGCTGACCTGGAAGCGGTCGAAGCGGTGTGCGGCGACGGCATCGACGTCGTCCGGGCTTTGGCAAGCCTCGTGGACCTGAGCCTCGTCCGCGCCGCCGGCGACGTGCAGCGCCCCAGGTTCTCGATGCTGGACACGATCCGCGGCTTCGCCGCGGACCTGCTCCTCAAGGGCGCTTCGGCCCGGGAGGTGCGGGCCCGCCATGCCAGCCATTTCCTGTCACTCGCCGAGCGCGCCGAGCCACACCTGCGGGGGGACCCCGGCGGGTGGCTCGACCGCCTCGAGGTCGACCTCGACAACCTGCGCGCAGCGCTGGGCCACCTTGCGGCGGAAGGTGACGCCGAGGCACAGCAGGCGCTGGCCGGCGCGCTCTGGCGCTTCTGGTACCTCCGCGGGCACCTGAGCGAGGGCCGCTCACGGCTCGAGGCCGCCTTGGAGCGAGATCCGCGGCCGACGCCGGCGAGGGGCAAGGCGCTCATCGGTGCGGCCGTGATGGCCATGAACCTCGGGGATACGGATGCCGCCATGCGCCGGGCGCAGGAGGGCTTGTCGCTCCATCGATCACTCGGCGATCGCTGGGGCGCCGCGTACTGCGGGTTCATGCTCGGCAACGCCACCGACGCCGCGGGCGATCCGCCGCGGGCGCAGGAGCTGTTCGCGGACAGCATCCGAGTGTTCCGCGAGCTGGCTGACGAGCACTCCGCCCTTCTGGCCGTGCGGAGCCTGGCCAACAGCCTCGAGGACTCGGGTGACCGGGTGCGCGCCGCCACCCTTCTCGCGGACTCGCTCCGGCTCGCTCGCGCCACGCACAATCCACGCCTCGAAGCCAGCATCCTCGGCACACTCGGCGCCTATGCGTACGACGAGGGTCGCCTCAGCGACTCGCTGTGGATGCTTCGCGAGAGCCTGCGCATCCATGCTGAGCAGGGCGATCACCTCGACAGCGCCGTCGACCTGGCCCGGGCGGCACGCGTCCTGGCCATGACGGGGAACTCGGGCGTCGCACTCCGGTTACTCGCCAGCTTGTCGACGGTGCGTCAGGAGATCGGGGGCCGGCGTGCGCTGGTAGCGGGGATCACCGACGAGACTGTGGCCAGGGTCCGGCGCCAGCTCGATGCCGTCGCGCTCGACGCGGAATGGCGTTTCGGGGAGGCCCTGTCGATCGCCGACGCGCTGGCTCTCGCCCTCGAGGCGCTCCCTTCCCCGTCGGCGGCAGGAGCCCCTGGCGTGGCTCCGCGACCCGCGTGAGCTCGGCGAACCGTGCCGGGCCTTCTGGCCTTCGGCCGAGCGCGTCGCGTGCCGTGAGGGCTGCCTACCGCCGGGATCGACGGCGCGGAGGTCCATCCTCGCCGCCCCGTGCGGACCGGCGAAGGGCTGATGGGCGCCCCTGCCGGGTGCGGTTCGGCGCCGGGATGCTGACCGCGTTCCCGGACGTGCGATCCACGATCGTCGATCAGGCCGCGGGCGGCAACAGGGTGGCGACCATCAAGACGGCTCGGGGGACACACCGGGGACTCGGCGCTTTGTCCAGTCCATGCGCCAGGCCGAGGCTGCAGCGACCGGCTGAGGCTGTCACGGCGGTGCGGTTGCCCTTGTCCCGCGGTACTTCGAGGAGGTGGGTGCGGCGTCAGCGGAAGGTGATCGTTGCCTCGAGGGTGTTGACCACGACCTCACCCTCCCGGACCTCGACGACGAGCGTCGCCGCGCCGAGGGCCTGCGCCCGCGAGCTCCGCAGCGCGACGACGAACTCGTCCGTCCTGCCGTCATAGGTCGCGCACGCCCAGGCCCCGCCGCGGACCGCCGCGCGGACGCCGCAGGCCCCGGCGACCGTCGCCGCGCTGGCATCGGAGATCCGGGCGCCGCTCGCGGCGGCGAGGCCGATCCGGACCGGGACGACCGAGCCGGCCCGATACGCGGACTTCAGGCCGATGGGCCCGACGACGTCATAGCCCACGACATACGGGCACGTCGCAATCGCGCTGTTCCCGGCGAGGTCCCAGGCCGTGAGCGAGACCGACCTGGCGCCGACCGAGCTCGTGTCCGCGCCAGCGGAGGCGGTGGCCGAGGCCGGACCCGAGCCGGCATCCGACACGTCGGCGACGACTGAGCCGGTCCCGCCGAGGACGAAGGCAGCCTGGCGGCAGGACAGCTCCGGATCCGTGCCGTCGACCCGGATCGTCCGCCCGACCGGCGGATCGAGCAGGCCTGCGCTGTCGCGCGACGCGGCGTACAGAACGTGGATGCCGTCACCGGAGATCGGGGCGCCCGTGCCGAGGAACGGGCAGCCCGCCGCGAGGTCGTCGAAGCTGGTCGGCATCGAGGCGGGGTCGAGGGCGCAGCGGGTCTCGGCGACGCCCGATCCGGCATCGGTGGCCGACACGGCGGCCGAGACGGGCTGGGTGTACCAGCCGTTCGTGCCTCTCTGATGCTGCAGTGGCTCGGCTCCGAGATGACGGCCACCGACTCGGACCCCCACCCGAGCGTGAAGGCGCTGACACATGGCAGGCGGACAGCGCGGCCGACTTGCAGCGCGCCTGCATGGCCGCGTGGGAGGCGAAGTAGCGACCCCCGCCTGCTACCCTCCCTCGGGACCGGCTCGGCGTATCCCCCCACGCTGCGGCCGGTCCTTTTGATTCCAGCGCTCCGGCGGGTCCCGGACGGTCCGCCCGCGGCGCCGGGTCGCACGAACCTTCCGCCCACCCCGGTGGGGTCTGTGGAACCGGCCGAGCCGGCCCCTGCCGCTGTGGTGAGCAGCAGCAGCGCATGGACAGCGCGTGCGGCTGCCCTCCCCCTGCCCGGAGCGCGGACGCGTGGGCAACGTGTAAACGCCCCGTGGCGCCCATGCCCAGTGCGTCCGCTTACCCCGGATCCACCGAAGCCCAGACGTGATTCACCATTCGGGACACGCAAACAGGTGCCCTTCCGAACGGGGACGATGGAGTTGTTCAAACAACACCAACACCGTCAACCAGGACACCTGCCGGATGCGATCCTCCCACAGCCTCGACCGGATCGGCGTGGCGTTCGACGAGGCGCAACTGGTGAGCGACGCCGGGCTCCTGCTGCCCGCCACCCTCGCCCAGCACCTCGGCCTGAAGGGGCGTCGGCTGGTGCTCAAACGCGAACGGAGTACGGACGCCGTCCGGCGACGCCGCGCCGGCCTCGATAAACGCTAGACCGTCGTTCCGGGCCGGCGCCCTCCCGTCGGCGCGACGCTCAATCGGTCGGGCTCGGCGATCGGCATGGCACGTTCGACTCCTGTCGGGCGCGCTAGAACATATGTTCTATTTGCCTGTCCCACGTCAAGATTCGGCTGTGTCGGCCGGGACCCGGGGTGGCACGCCGATCAGCGGCCCAGCACGGAGTCCGTGGACACGACCGATGCGGGCAGCCCGCGAGAGGCCGCCACGTCATCAGTCGGTGGCGCACGCCTGCACTGCTCCGCCCCCGGCCCGCATGGCGGCCAGCCGCTGCGAGTCCCGGGCCACCACGGCCGACTCGGCCTCGAGGTCGATCGAACGTGCCAGCAGGTAGTAGACGACGCTGGTGAGCGGCAGCCCGACGAGCGCCGCGATGTCATACCCGAGCGCGGAAGCGATCGGCCCGACAAACCAGCTCGCGTCGAAGAAGGGGACCATGGCCCCGAGGCCGATGGCGTACGCCAGGAGCCCACGCCACGACCACTGCCCGTACATGCCGCCTGAGCTCGACACGATGTCGGCCACGGCGTAGCGACCCTTCCGGACGAGGTAGAAGTCGACCAGGTTCACGGCCGTCCACGGGATGACGAAGTAGGTGAGGCCGACGAGGAAGCCGACGAACGTGTCGAGGTACGCCCGCGGGATCAGGAGGACGACGGCCGCGAGCGCGACCCCCAGGATCGTGAGGCCGACCACCCGGAGGGGCGCCGACGGCCGGACCGCCCGGAAGGAGTCGATCGCGCTGACGCCGGTAAGGAATCCGCTGTAGATGCTCACGCCCGCGATGAGGATCGAGACGGGGACGCTCAGGGCGAGGCTCACCGTCCCGAACCCGCCGAACAGCTGGTTGCCGGCGCTATTCATGGCGCCGATGACGTCCTTGGCGCCGGTTGCCGCGACCACGACCGCACCCAGGACCTCGATCCAGACCGCTGACGCGATCGATCCGCCGCCGACCGCCAGGACCACGCGCCACGCCGGCGTCGTCCGCGGGAGGTAGCGGGTGTAGTCGGACACGATGGGCGCCACGGAGATCTGGTAGCCGACCGCCGCGCCGAACTGCGCGAGGAAGCCCGCCAGCACGAAGCCGCCCGCGTCCAGCGAGGGGCCCGCGCCCGCCGTCCTGGCCACAGCCACGGTCAGGACCGCGAACACCAGGACCATGAACACGGTGAGCCAGCGGAGCAGCAGATGCAGCGCGTCATGGCCGAGGACGACGATCACCAGGGCGACGACGAGGAACGCGATCGCGTACCTGTGGGGCGCCGGCGTTGCGATCTGGCCCATCGCATCCGCCGCGACAATCAGGGTGTACAGGCCGAAGCCGACGGTGATCACGACGGAGATCACCTTGACCAGCACCGCGCCCCTGGAGCCGAACTGCACCCGTGACTGGATCAGCTGGGGCAGGCCGAGGGCCGGTCCCTGATACGCGTGGAACGCCGTGAAGAACGTGCCGAACGCGCTGCCCAGGACGATCGCGAGGATCGTCCACGGCAGGCTGAGGCCGAAGGCGAAGCCCACGACGCCGGTCAAGGCGGTCACAAACGTCGCGTTCAGCGTGAACCAGAACGGCATCTGGCGCCACGCCGAACCGTGCCGCTCGGAATCCGGGATGTAGTCCTGGATGTGGGACTCGATCAGCGACGGCAGTCGCGTCGCGGTGGTCTGGCTCATCGGTGGTTGGCGCTCCATCTTGCTGCGGTTCCGCGCACGGTCAACCGTGCCGTGCTCCTGAGATCTGCGAGTGCATGGCGACGACGACGCCGACGACCAGGGTCACCGGCCGTGGCAGGTCGCTCGCGGCGACGCAGCCGGGCAGGGTGGCGAGGGTGCCGGTCACAACGCGCTGGGCGCCCGTTGCACCGCGCGAGATGGCGGCGGCGGGCTCGTCGGGGTCTCGGCCGGCGTCGATCAGGGCGCGCATGATCGGGTCCACGGCGGCGTGGCCCATCAGGATCACGAGCGTCGGCACACGGGCGTAGCGCTCGACCTCTGACGCGGCCACGATCTGGCCCGTTCTCGTCCGTGCGCTGAACACCGCGAACCCGCCCGCGACGCCTCGGTGGGTAACGGGGATCCCGGCGGCCCCCGGCACCGCGACGGCCGACGTCACGCCCGGCACGACCTCGAACGGCAGCCCCGCCTCGCGGAGCGCCAGCGCCTCTTCGCCGCCGCGCCCGAAGACGTACGGGTCGCCGCCCTTGAGGCGTACCACGCAGGCTCCGCGCCGGACCCGGTCGACCAGCAGCGCGTTGATGACCTCCTGGGGCAGCGTGTGGGCGCCTGACTCCTTGCCGACGTAGATCTGCTCCGCGGCCGGCGCAACCTCGACGAGCAGGCCCTCGTCGACGAGGTGGTCGTAGATGACCGCGTCCGCCCCGCGGAGGAGGCGCAACCCGCGGACGGTGATCAGGTCCGCGCTGCCGGGACCCGCCCCCACGAGGTAGGCGATGCCGCTCATGGGCGGGCGTCCGGGCCGTCGAGGACCGCGGCGAGGCGGTCCCGGACCGCGGCCGCCCGCGACGGGCTCGCCCCGCCAGTGCTGACGGCAAGCACGATCCCGGCCGAGCGGTGGACGGCCGGGACGATGAAGGAGCCCTCCCCCGGGGCGTCAGCGACGTTGCACAGGATCCCCGCTGCGCGGGCGTCATCTGCCACGTCCCGGTTCGCCTGCCGTTGGCTTGTCGCG
>JAJYMP010000696.1 GCA_021786915.1 Chloroflexota bacterium | reverse complement strand
GCGCAGATCATGGTCGGCGTGTGCCTCCTGGCAGCGGTGGTCACGGCGCTCGCGGTCGTGCCGGCGCTCCTGCTGCGAGCACGCCGGCGTATGCTCGCGACCGCCGGGGCGCCCGTCCCGGGCCCTTAGACGGAGAGGCCGATGCCGTCCGACCCCATGCCCGAGCCGTCCTCCGCGGCCTCCGGAGCGACCAGGCGCGCCGCCGCGGCGCCGGAGCCCGCCCTCCTGCGCGGGATCGCGTGGAGCGGCGGGCGCATCGAGCAGGTGTCCGGCCGCGACGATCTCGCCGCCGTCCTGCTTGATCCCGACGCCACCGTCTGGATCGACGTCACAGCGCCCGACGGCACGAGCGTCGCCGACGTCGCCACCCTGCTCCACCTCCATCCGCTCATCGCCGAGGACATCGCCGAGCGCAACCAGCGCGCGAAGTTCGAGGAGATCGAGGGGTCGATCCACATCGTCATGTTCTCGGTCCGCTACCAGCGCGAGGTGTCCACGATCGAGGTGGACCTGGTGCTCGGCCAGCGCTCGCTGCTGACCGTGCACGCCGAGGGCTGGGACCCGTTCGTGCTCGACCAGCTGCGCGGCGACCCGGGCGGACTGCTCAAGCGGGGTCCCGACTTCCTGCTCTATGCCATCACCGACGGCCTGGTCGACGCGCTGTTCCCGGTCATGGACGCCATCGAGGACGAGATCGACGACCTCCAGGACGATGTCATCCGAAACGCCACGCCCGCGACGCTCGAGCGCCTGTTCGGCCTCAAGCGCGAGCTGATCGGCCTGCGACGGGCCACGTCACCCGCGCGGGAGATCTTCAACCAGCTCACGAACCGCGACCTGCCGCTCGTCGCGAGCGAGCACGTCGTCTACTTCCGCGATGTCTACGACCACCTGATCCGCGTCACCGACGAGCTCGACAACGACCGCGACCTCGTCGCCGGCACGCTCGACGTCTACCTGTCCACGATCAACAACAACCTCTCGGTCATCATGAAGCGCCTCACCGGCGTCACCGTGATCCTGGCGGGCATCGGCGCCTTCGCCGGCATCTTCGGCATGAGCGAGGCGGGCGCGGCCTTCGCCGGCAACGAGGCGATCGGCTTCTGGCTGGTCACCGGCAGTGTGTTCGGGGCGGCCTTCGTCCTGGCCTGGGTCCTCCACCGGCGCAACTGGATCTGATCGGCCGGCCCCGGCCGGCCGCGCGGGACTCAGCCCGCCGGGGCGTCCGGGCAGACGAGGTGCTGGGGCACCGCCGGGTGGGCGAGTGCGGGATCGACGTTCCAGACCGACATCGGCATCGCGAGGACCTGCGTCTTGCCCACCGTCCCGTGGGGACCCTCGGAGGTCTGCAGCCAGAGCTCCTCCTTGCCGCCGAACGCCCGGTTCATGTTCGGCTGGTGCGGGTAGACCGCGGTGATCTCGTACTGGTAGAGCTTGTTGTCGCTCGTGTAGACCTGGACGAGCATCCCGACCATCTTGTCGGGCGTCCTCTGGACGATCGTGAGGTTGTAGATCGGCCCGAACATGCCGGGCCGAGCGTGGGCGAAGAGGTAGGTGGGCTTGCCCGAGCCCGGCTGCCCGAGCTGGCCGTTGGGGTCGACGAAGTACATCGCCACGCCGCAGTACGGGTAGCCGGGGGGGCCTGCGACCACAGGCAGGTCGATCCCCAGCGCGGGCACGACGACGCGGGTGGCGACGGCCGGCCCGTCCGAGGCCGACGGCGCCGGTGAGCTCGAGGCCAGCGGCCCGCTCGGCCCGACGGTCGGCAGGTCCAGCGAGACGGACGGCGCGGGGCTGGCCAGCACGTCGGACGGAGAGGACATCACGCCCGCCGTGGCCGGGTCCCCGTACGCGAGCAGGCCCGCCGTGACGATGACCACGCCCGCGGCCGTCAGGATCGCTGGGATCAGCCGCGTGAAGAGGGCCCGGATGTAGCCGGCAAAAGTGCGCACGGGCTCAGTATCCGCACCGCACGGCGCGGGTGGTGGGGTGCGACGCCGCGTAGTCGGCGGGTGCCACCGAGACTGGATTCGCCACGACCTGCGTCTTGCCGGGCGTCCCGTGCGGGCCCTCGGACGTCTGGAGCCAGAGCTGGTCTGTGCGCACGCTGGCCGGCTTGCTGAGCGTGAGCTGGTGCGGCAGCACCTTCACGATCTTGTAGGTGTGGACCATCGAATCGCTCGTGTACACCTCCACGAGCATGCCGATCATCTTGTTCGGCGTGCGCCTGACCATCGTGAGGATGTAGATCGGGCCGAACATGCCGTCGCGGGCGTGGGCGAAGAGATATGTGGCCCGTTGCTCTCCCGGCTGGCCCATCGGGCTGCCCAGGTACATCGCGACGTTGCAGTACGGGTAGACGTTCGCTGGCGGGGACTTGACCACCCGGAGGTCGATCCCCAAGGCCGCGACCACGACCCGCGTGGCCACGGCACGCCCGGAGAACGGCGGCGGCGTGGCCGTGGCCGGCGGCGACGGGGAGGCGCTGGGCGGCGGCGAGTCCGTCGGCGCCGGCGAGTCGGTGGGGACCGGGGACGGAGAGGGCGAGGGCGTCGCCGCGAGCGTGAGCGCCGAACCGCTCGGCGTGGTGGACGGCGCCGCCTGGTTGGCGCAGGCGCCGACGACGACGGCCAGCGCCACGAGAACGGCGGCGAGGCGGCGACTTCCGGCGGGGTTCGGCATGGCGCCCGAATGGTAGCGCCCGTCGTCGGCGGCCCGCCTCCGCCCGGAGGTGCTGGTACGCTCGTGGAGATGGGCACCAAGGTGGCAATCGGGACCGGGCTTGTCCTGGGCGCGATCGTCGGCGGCCTCATGGTGGGCGGCGCCGTGGCCCTGCTCCCCCCGCCGCCGGCCCCCGTGCAGCCCACGCCGTCGCCGCTCGTCATCGCGACGCCGTCACCCAGCCCGACGATCGCGCCCACGGCCCCGCCGACCCCGAGTTCGAGCGGCGCCGTCCCGTCGGCGTCGTCGGCTTCGCCAGTTGCGCCGTCATCGGCACCGGCATCGGCGGCTCCGGCATCATCGGCACCGGCGTCGGCGGCTCCGTCCGGATCGGGCGGCGCGGCCACCGCCCCCGACCAGGCGTTGATCGTACCGCTGCCGGCGGGGCGTGACACCCGTGGAGCGGTCGCCTGGCGCCAGTCGACCCCCTGACGCTGGCCCCGGGCGCACGTCCGGCGGGGAGCCGAAGCCCCCGCGACGAGCTGACCGGGTCTGACTAGTTGATGTGGACGGCTGCCGCGGCCGTCGACACCATGCCGAGCAGCACGCCCGGGAACAGCCCGAGCGTGATCGTCATGACGGTCGAGACGGTCAGGCCCGCCCAGACCAGGCGCCCGTGGCCGGTCGCGGTGACCTCCTCGGCCGGGTCGCGCATGAACATGTAGACCACGACCCGCAGGTAGTAGAACGCCGCCGCAGCCGCGTTGAGCATCGCCAGCACGGCTAGGCCGGTCAGCCACGGGTTCGTGCTCCCGGCCTGGACGGCCGCGAGGATCACGTAGAACTTGCCGAAGAAGCCGGCCGTCGGCGGGATGCCGGTGAGCGAGAGGAGGAACAGCGTCATCAGCCAGGCGAGCGCGGGCTCGCGGCGGACGAGCCCCGCGAAGGTGGAGAGGTTGCTGGTGATGCCGGTGCGGCGCTGGATCGAGGCGATCACGGCGAACGCGCCGAGGTTCATGAACGTGTACGCGGCGCCGTAGTAGAGGAGCCCCTCGAGGCCCTGCGCCTGGCCGGCGGCGAACGCCGCGAACCCCACCAGCATGTAGCCGGTGTGGGCGATGGACGAGTACGCCAGCATCCGCTTGACGTTGTCCTGCGTCAGCGCCACGAGGTTGCCGAGCGTCATCGTGGTGGCCGCGAGGACGATGATCACGATGTTCCACTGCACCGCCATCGGCAGCAGCGCACCGGCGAACAGCCGGATGATCAGCGCGAAGGCACCGACCTTGGGGCCCACCGAGAGGTAGCCGGTGACCGGGGTCGGGGAGCCCTGGTAGGCGTCAGGCGTCCAGTAGTGGAACGGGACCGCCGCGATCTTGAACGCGACGCCCGTCGTGAGGAACGCGAGGCCCATCCCGAGCGCCGGGCTGAACGGCGCCTTCCCGGCGACGATCGCGGTCAGGTGGCTCGCGACGCCGTCGATGCGGGTGGTGCCCGTCATGCCGAACACGAACGCGAGGCCGAACAGGAAGATCGCCGAGCTGAACGAGCCCAGCAGGAAGTACTTGATCGCGCCCTCGGTCGAGAAGCCGTCGTTCTTGTGGAAGCCCGCGAGCAGGTAGCCCGGGAGCACCATCAGCTCGAGGCCGAGGAACAGCACGATGAGGTCGGCGGAGCCGGCGAGCAGCATGGCGCCCGTCATCGCGAACAGCAGGGTCGCGTTGAACTCGGCCACGGGCAGCCGCCGCTCACCGAGGTAGTCCGGGGCGAACGCCGCGGTCAGGCCCGCGATCGAGACGAACAGCAGGTCCAGGAACGTGGTCAGCGAGTCCACCCGGTAGGAGCCGTCGAAGACGGTCGTGACGCCGTTCTGGGAGTTCCGAGCCCCCTGGTCCGCCACCACGATCAGCGCGGCCACGATGGCGAGGCCCGCGAACGTCGTCAGGAGCGCTGCCGTCTTGCGGCCCGGCCACACGAAGTCGACGAGGATCACCGCGGCGGCCACGAGGACCGCGGCGATGAACGGGGCCATCGCGACTGCGTCGGTGGGACTCACCGAGAGGTTCACCAGTTGCCTCCTACCGCCACAGCCCGAGGGCGATGGGCGCGGCCTGCTGCGCGTAGCGGATGGTCGTCTCCACCGAGCCCGAGATCACGTTGAGGACCAGGCCCGGGTACAGCCCGAACACCACCACGAGCGTGCCGAGCGGCACCAGCGTCATGGCCTCGATGGGCTTCATGTCCGTCAGGTGGCCGCCGAGGCCCTTGAGGAACTCGGACAGCTCGCCGAACGCCAACCGCTGGAACATCCAGAGCAGGTAGCCCGCGGCGAGGATCATCACGAAGGTCGCGACCACCGCCGCGATCGGCAGGGCGGCGAAGGTGCCCAGCAGGGTGAGGAACTCGCCCACGAACCCGGACAGGCCGGGCAGCCCAACCGAGGCGAAGACGAAGAACCCGAGGGCCGCCGAGTACACCGGCACTGCCGCGCCCAGGCCGCCCATCTTGGCGATGGTCCGGTCGTGGGTCCGCTCGTAGATCACGCCCACGAGCAGGAACAGGGCGCCGGTGATGAGCCCGTGGTTGACCATCTGGAGGATCGCGCCCTGCAGCGCCTGCTGCTGGAACGTGAAGATGCCCAGGGTCACGAAGCCCATGTGGCTGACCGAGGAGTACGCGACCAGCTTCTTGAGGTCCGGCTGCACCAGGGCCACGATCGCGCCGTAGATGATGCCGATCAGGCTGAGCACGATGATCAGCGGCGCCCAGGTGTGGGCGGCCTCGGGGAACAGCGGGATCGCGAACCGGATGAAGCCGTAGCCGCCCAGCTTGAGCAGGACACCGGCCAGGATCACCGAGCCCGCCGTCGGCGCCTCGACGTGGGCGTCGGGGAGCCAGGTGTGGAACGGGAACATCGGCACCTTGATCGCGAACGCCAGCGCGAAGGCGCCGAAGGCGAGGACCCCGAAGGTGCCGCTGTAGTGCCCCTGGCCCGCCCACGCCACCAGCGACGCCAGGTCGAAGGCATTGGCCCACGACCCGTTGTGGCCCGACTGGTAGAGGAACGCGGTCGCCAGGATCGCGACCAGCATCAGCAGCGAGCCGACGAGCGTGTACAGGACGAACTTGATCGTCGCGTAGATGCGGTTCTTGCCGCCCCAGATCCCGATGATCAGGTACATCGGGACCAGGACGATCTCCCAGAAGATGTAGAACAGGAACAGGTCCTGGGCCACGAACACGCCGGTCATGCCGACCTCGAGCACCAGGAACGAGATCATGTACTCCTTCACCCGGTTCTGGATCGGCGAGAAGGAGGCGAGGATGCTGATCCACGACAGCGTGGTGGTCAGCACCACCAGGACCATCGAGAGGCCGTCGGCGCCCACCTTGTACTGGATGCCGAAGGCCGGGATCCACGGCGCCTGGTCGATGAACTGGGTGCTGCCGGGGCTGCTCACGAACTGGGTCAGCATCGCGAGCGACAGGACCCAGGTCAGGAGGGCGAAGCCCAGCGCGACGTAGCGCGCCTGGTTCGCCCTCTCGCCCTTCGTGAACGCCACCGCGACGGCGCCGACGAGCGGCAGGAAGGTGACGAGCGTCACGAGGCCGGAGCCGGTCATCGAGGCTGCCCCACGATCAGGAGGAAGGAGCCCGCCATCACGATCAGGCCGATCGCGATGCCCAGGGCGTAGTTCTGGACGCGGCCCGTCTGGATCTGCCGCAGCCCGGTGCCCGCGTCCTTGACGACAGTGCCGACGCCGTTGACGGTCCCGTCCACGATGGTCCGGTCGAACCACCACAGGAACGCGGCGACACGACCGCCGATCCGGATGAACAGCAGGTCGTTGAGCTCGTCGAACCACCACTTGTTGAGCGAGGCGCGGTAGAGGAACCGCGTGGCGCCGTTGGCGTTCGAGATGGCGTCGACCTGCTTCTGCCGGACCGGCCGTCGGAAGGCGCCGAACAGGACGATGCCGACCACGAGGCCGAGCAGCGCGGCGATCACGCTCACGCCGATCAGCGCGGCGTCCGTCGGCATGCCGAAGACCGTGTCCGCGACGGGTGGTCGGTTGAGGATCTTCTCCGACTCCTCGAAGACCGGCTTCAGCCAGCCGACCAGCAGGCCGTTCCCCAGCGGCAGGCCGATGGCCAGTCCGAGGAACGCCGACGGGATCGCGAGCAGGATGAGCGGCAGCGTCATCTGCCAGGCGGACTCGTGGACCTTGGGCGCCACGGCCGGGTCCACGCGGGACTCGCCGTAGAACGTCTTGCCCATCAGGCGCCACATGTAGAACGCGGTCATGATCGCGACGATCACGCCGATGCCCCACACCCAGTAGAAGCCGCTCTTGAAGGCCTCGCCCAGGATCTCGTCCTTCGAGAAGAAGCCCGCGAGCGGCGGGATGCCGGCGATCGCGATGGTTCCGATGAGCATCGTCGCGTGGGTGATCGGGATCTTTCGCCACAGGCCGCCCATGCGGTTCATGTCCTGCTCGCCGTCCACGCTGTGGATCACGGAGCCCGAGCCCAGGAACAGCAGGCCCTTGAAGAAGCCTTGGGTCATGAGGTGGAAGATCGCCGCGGCGTACGCCCCCACGCCGAGCGCCGCGAACATGTAGCCGAGCTGGGACAGGGTCGAGAAGGCGAGCACGCGTTTGATGTCGGTCTGGGTGAACGCGATCGAGGCCGCGAGGATGGCGGTGAAGATGCCGATGCCGGCCACCACGACCATCGCCTCGGGCGCGGACGAGAACAGCGGGTTGGCCCGCGCGATGAGGTACACGCCCGCGTTGACCATCGTGGCCGCGTGGATGAGGGCGGACACCGGGGTGGGGCCCTCCATCGCGTCCGGGAGCCAGACGTGGAGCGGGAACTGGGCGCTCTTGCCCATCGCGCCCGCGAACACGAGCAGGGCGACGATCGTGACCGGCACGGTCAGCACGGCGCCCGGGGCGATCAGCTTGGCGAGCGACTCCTGGATGTTGAGCGTCCCGGTGTTCACGAAGATCGCCATGATCCCCAGCGCGAACCCGACGTCGCCGACGCGGTTGACGATGAACGCCTTCTTGGCCGCGAGGGCCGCGGAGCGCTTGTGGTACCAGAACCCGATCAGCGCGTAGCTCGACAGGCCCACCAGTTCCCAGCCGGCGAACACCAGCAGCCAGTTGTTCGCCAGGACCAGGATGAGCATCGAGAACATGAACAGGTTCAGGTAGGCGAAGAACCGCCAGGTCGCCTTGTCGTGCGCCATGTACCCGATCGAGTAGATGTGCACGAGCATGCCGATCGTGGTGACCACGATCAGGAGGCAGGCGGTCAGCGCGTCGACATGGAAGCCCATGTCCACCTGCAGGTTGCCGGCCGGGATCCACGTCCAGAGCTTGACGTCGAGGCCCTTGTCCGCAGGGAAGGGATCGGTGTGCTGGAGCGCGGGCACCACGACGATCATGGCGATCACCCAGATCGCGATGACCAGCCCCACCGGGACGATCTCGGCGGCCTGGCGCCCGTACCGCAGCTGGAGGCGGCGCCCGAACAGCGCCGTGAAGCCGAAGCCGAGGATGGGCAGCAGCGGGATCAGCGGGATCAGCGTCTCGTACGGCATGGCCCGGCCCCTACTGCCGCATCGCGTCGTACTCGTCGACGAGCGGCGTCTTCTTGTTGCGGTAGATGGCGATCACGATCGCGAGGCCCACCGTCGCCTCGGCCGCGGCCGAGGCGATGACGATCAGCGCGATGACGCCGGCGTCGGCGGCGAGGCTGGGGCTGAAGGCGCCGAACGCGATGAACGCGAGGTTGACGGCGTTGACCATCAGCTCGATCGACATCAGCATGCTGATCGCGTTGCGCCGGGCGAGGAACCCGAACGAGCCGATCGCGAACAGGATCCCCGACAGGACCAGGTACATGTCGAGGTTCTGCGAGATGCCGTTGAGGAAGCTCAGCATCAGTCGGCCTCCCCGCGCTCGCGCTTGGCGAGGAACACGCCGCCGACCACCGCGGCCAGCAGCAGGACGCTCACGACCTCGAACGGCAGGGTGTACGCGGAGAACAGCTTCGCGGCCAGGTCCGCTGCCGCCACCGCGGTCGTCGCCGCCTGCTGCGGCCAGTTGGTGGACACGACGGTGAGCCCGATCAGCACCGCGAGGACCACCGCCGCGATCGCCGCCGGCAGGGCCTGGGTCTGGAACACCAGGGCCCTGGGCGCCGCCTTCGTCTGGGTGAGCATGATCGCGAACAGCACCAGCACGCTGATCGCCCCGATGTAGACCAGCACCTGCGCGCCGGCCACCACGGGCGTCCCGAGCGTGACGTACAGCCCCGCCAGCGCGGCGAAGCAGAAGATCATCGCAAGGCCGCTGCGGATGATGTCCCGCTGCAGCACCACGGCCAGCCCGCCGACCACCATGGAGGCGGCGAGAACCAGGAACAGCAGGTCATTCCAGCCGAACCCCAGGAACGGGATCGTAGGAGGTAGCGTCACACGTCCCTCTCAGCGCTGTCCGGTCAACGAGGCTGGCAGGACGGGCAGGCGTCGTGCGTCGTCGAGGAGACGGCCCTCGGCCCGGGCCCGCTCGGCCCAGTCGCGCTCGCGGCGGATGTAGCTCATCTCCGTCTCGCGCTCGACCGTGGCCAGCGCGAGGAGGTCGATCATCGGCTCCTCGCGGGACGTGTGGCTGAGCTCGAACTGGTCGCTGTCGCGGACGGCGTCGTAAGGGCAGGCGTCGACACAGATGCCGCACAGGATGCAGCGGCTCTCGTCGACCTCGTACTTCTGGAGCACGCGCGGCTTGGGCATCAGGGCGCCCGTCGGGCACGTCTCCGCGCACCGGCCGCAGGACACGCAGGGCGTGTCGTTGAGGCTCATGTCGAGCGGCGTGGTGACCAGGGCGTCGAAGCCGGTCCGCATGAAGTCGTAGCAGGCTGCGCCCACCACCTCGGCGCACACGTTGGCGCACCGGCCGCAGTCGAT
>JAJYMP010000242.1 GCA_021786915.1 Chloroflexota bacterium | reverse complement strand
CTGTTCATCCTCGTCGCCTCGCTGCTCTACGACCGGCTCGTCTTCCACCCGCTGCCCGCGGCGCCGCTCGCGCCGTCGCTGTGGATCGGCCTCGGCCCGATCGGCGTCGGGGGCCTGGCGCTCCTGCGGCTCGGCCAGGCCGGCGCGCCCGTGTGGGGCGACGCCGCGCCTGCCGTCGAGGCCGTGTCCCTGATCGGCGCCACCGCGCTCTGGGGCTTCGGCCTGTGGTGGCTCGCCGCGTCCGCCGTCCTGCTCGGCGCCTACCTGCGGCGCGGGCGCCTCCCGTACGGGCTGGGCTGGTGGGCCTTCACGTTCCCGGTGGGCGCGTACGCGGCGAGCACCCTCGCACTGGCGAGGGGCTGGCACGCCGGCGCCCTCGAGGCGCTCGCGACACTCCTGTTCGTTGGTCTGGCCGCGTTCTGGGCGATCGTCGCCATCGGCACCCTCCGGGCGCTCCGCTCCGGCGCCGTCTGGCGGCGCTGACAGACCGTCGCGACCTCACAGGGAGCCGGTCAACCACATCCGCATGCACAGGCCGTCGCGCCCGGAGCGGCCACGGACGCACCCACGCTCACCGGCGCACCCACGCTCACCGGCGCACCCACGCTCACCGCCCGCGCCGCACTGGCGCCCTCGCTGGGCGCCGTCGCACAGCCACAGTCGGGGCCACACCCCGCGGCTGTGTCGTCGTCGCCCTTTGCCGGTTGCGGTCGCGAGAGCAGTTCCGTCGCCGCCTCGAGCGTGAACTCGGCGGACCGCCGCTGGACGGCGCGCGCAAGGCGCACGGCCTCGTCGAGATCGCGGTCGGCGATCCCGACCAGGAGGGCGGCCGCGACGTGCTTCTCGAGGTTGGCCTGGGAGTTCGCGGCAACCGCCGCCCCGACCGCGGCGAGCTCCTTGCCCCGATCGGAGGTGTCGCAGCAGTCAGCGGGAAGGTCGGCGGCCTTGCCCAGGCGCTCCCGCGCGAGCGCGCTGAGCTGGCCCGACGCGCTCCGGCGGACGCACTCGGCATCCTCGACCGCCTTGAGCAGGTCGGCCTCGGCGAGGCCGGCGCGGGAGCCCGCGTCCAGGTGGTACTCGAGGCAGGAATGGCAACCGGCACCGACGCTAGCGCCGATCCCCACGAGTTCGCGATCTGCAGGGGTGAGCAAGGGACGTCTCCTGTTCGAGGTGGGGCGGGATGGCCCCGTGGCTTTCAGTCGTCGATGAACCGGCAGTGGTCGCATCCGTCCGCGCGGCAGTCCCCCCGGAGGGATCCCGTCGCGCCCAGCCCGTCCCGCACCGCCTCGAGCTCCGCGCGGAGCGCGTGGAGCTCCCCGATGGTCCGCTCGACGTCGGCCAGGCGCGCCTCGATGACGCCCGAGAGGCGCTCCTCGAAGGTGCCGCAGGACTGGTCGAACGCCGCCTCCGCGAGGGTCTTCACCTCCGCGAGGGGGAGCCCGAGGATCCGGGATCGGCTCACGAGCCGGAGACGGCGGAGGTCATCCCCGCTGTACAGGCGATAGCCGGACGCGGACCTGGCCGCGGCCGGGAGCAGCCCTTCCTGTTCGTAGAACCGGATCGTGCGGGGCGGGAGCCCGGTCAACCGGGACGCCTCGCCGATCTTCGCGCTGTCGTTCACGGGATCAACCTAATCCTTCCAGTCACTGGAATGTCAAGGGACGGCCCGGGCAGCCGCGGATCCGTCCCGCGCCGTGCCACGCCGACGGGCCCCGGCTCGCCCGTGGCCCTTCGGGGTGACCTTCGGCCCCTCGGAAAAGTATCACCGGCTTGTGAGTCACTCAGAATTGACTGATACAGTCACGGCTGAGATGTTAGTCGCAGCCACGATCTGGTCGGCACCAAGCGCGCGGTGGGCAATGGGCCGCTCCGCGACGGCCGGCCGCACCACGGCCCCGGCCGCGCACTCCGCGGCCGGGGCCTCCATGAGCGGCTGCCACGTGGAGGTCACGAATGCAAGTTGAGATCCCCGTCCTGCCGGACCTGCGCATGGAGCACCGCCCGCCCGACGTGGACGCGCCGCTCGCCGTCGCCACGCTGCTGGCGGACCGGACGAGGGCAAGCATCCTCGCCCTGCTGGCCAGCGGGCCGACCTGCGTGTGCGAGATGGCGGCCGCGCTCGGCGCCCGCGAGAACAAGGTGAGCAACCACCTGGCGCTCCTGCGCGACGCCGGGCTCGTCCGGGCGAGCCGCAATGCGGTCGACTCCCGGCGCGTGTACTACGAGCGGGACGCGCAGGCCTGCGCCGGCGCGCTCGAGCAGCTCCGCGCCCTCCTGGAGCCCGTCCGGTGACGACCCTCGGCGTGCGCGCGGCCCGGCGGCCCCGCCTCCCCTTCAACGTCACCGTCGCGCTCGCGGTCGGCGCCTGGCTCGTGGCCTGGCTCGCCGAGGCCCCCCTGGCGGACTGGCTGGCCTTCACAGCGTTCGGTCTCGAGCGGGGATCCCACTTCGGCGAGGCCATCGCCTTCTTCCTGCTCGACGTGCCCAAGGTGCTCCTGCTGCTCCTTGGCATCATCACCGTCGTCACGCTGATCCGCGGGTTCTTCCCGCCCGAGCGGGTCCGGTCGGCGCTCGCCGGCAGGGGCCTGCTGGCCGGCACCGTGACGGCGGCCTCGTTCGGCATCGTCACGCCGTTCTGCTCCTGCTCCGCCGTGCCGCTGTTCATCGGCTTCGTGGAGGCCGGGATCCCGCTGGGCGTCACCTTCGCCTTCCTCATCAGCTCGCCGATGGTCAACGAGGTGGCCCTGGTCCTCCTGTGGGGCCTGTTCGGTCCCGGCATCGCACTCGTCTACATGGCCGCCGGACTCACGGTGGCGATCATCGGCGGCCTCGTCATCGGCAAGCTCGGCATGGAGCGCTTCGTCGAGGACTACGTCTGGGCCCTCCAGGGCAAGGGCGGGGCGATGGTCGCGATCAAGCTCACCTGGGCGGACCGCATCCACGAGGCCTGGGCGTACACGAAGGACCTGGTCCGGCGGATCGCGCCCTACCTGCTGGTCGGGATCGGGATCGGGGCCCTCATCCACGGCTACGCGCCCACGGAGCTAGTGGCGGCCATCGGCGGCCGCTCCAACCCGCTCGCCGTGCCGATCGTCGTGCTGATCGCGATCCCGCTCTACTCGAACGCCGCGGGCACCATCCCGATTGTCCAGGCGCTGCTGGGCAAGGGCATGCCGCTCGGCACCACCCTCGCGTTCATGATGGCGATCACGGCCATCAGCCTGCCCGAGTTCATCATCCTGCGCCGCGTGATCCGCTGGCCGCTCATCGCGACCTTCGGCACGGTGGTGACGATCGGGATCCTGTGCATCGGGTACCTGTTCAACGCGCTCATCCCGTGATCGGTCACGGCCACTGGAGACATCTGCGATGAAGAAGATCGAGGTCCTCGGACCCGGCTGCAACAACTGCGTGCGGCTCGAGAAGAACGCCCGTGAGGCCGTCGCGCTGGCTGGCATCGAGGCGGAGATCACCAAGGTGACCGACTACGCCGAGATCATGGCCTACGGGATCATGAGCACCCCTGGGCTGGTGATCGACGGCAAGGTCGTGAGCTACGGACGGATCCCGAGCCCGGGCGACATCGCGGTCTGGCTCAGCGAGTAGCGCATCCCGGCCAGAACGATGGCCGGCGAGAAGGAAGTCGTAATGGGCAACCCTCAGTTCACCATGCCCTGGCACGGCATTGCCCGCGACCAGATCACCTGGCACCCGGTCGTCAACGCCGACGTCTGCAACGGCTGCGGACTCTGCGTCACCAGCTGCGGTCGGAGCGTGTTCCGCTACGACTACGACGCCCGCAGGTCCGTCGTGTTCCTCCCCGAGCAGTGCATGGTCGGCTGCACGACGTGCGCCAACACGTGCACCGAGCAGGCGATCTCGTTCCAGCCCCTGAGCGACATCCGCCTGCTCATCAAGCGCAACAGGGTGCTCCAGCGGGTCAAGAAGGTCGAGCTCCTCGACCGAGAGCGGTTTGGCCTCCCCGAGCCGGACGGCATCGCGTGACGGCCGGGCCCAGCCAGGGCGCCTCGGGACTGACCGACCGCTCGCGCCGGCGGCTCCCCGCCGTGCCGGGGCTGACCTACACCGTCGACGCGGGCCGCGCCGGGCCGGGCGTCTCCGTGGCGTGGGCCGCAGGCGCCGAGATCCGCCTGGCAACCGGGGCGGGCGAGGCGGACGGCCTGTTCGGCCCGGCCGATCTGCTGGGCGCCGCCTTCGCGGCGTGCCTGCTCAAGAACGTCGAGCGCTTCTCGCGCATCCTGCCCTTCCGCTACCAGGGGGCCAGCGTCCAGGTGGCGCTCGAGCGCGAGCAGCGCCCGCCCCGGATCTCGAAGGTCCGCTACCGCCTCAGGATCCTGACCGACGAGCCGGAGGAGCGGGTCAGGCTCCTGGAGCGGAACCTCGTGCGGTTCGGGACCATCTACAACACCCTGTCGCAGGCCTGCGACGTGAGCGGGGAGGTCGTCGCCGAGACGGCACCGCTCGGAGGCACCACCCCGTGAACCGCATCAAGACCGTCCAGGAGCACCTCAACCGCTGGATGCTCGCCTACGTCAGCCTCGCGATCGTCGCCGGGCTCGTTCTGGGCAACGCGGCGGCGGGCTGGACCAAGGCCAACACGGGCACGGTCGGCACCCTCACGACGGTCGCGGTCTTCCTGATCATCTACCCGATGATGGTCAGCGTCCGGTTCGAGGCGCTCCTGCGCGCCGGGCGGAACCTGCGCGGGATCGGCATCGCGCTGGCCCTCAACTTCCTCTGGGCGCCGGTGTTCGGCTGGGTGCTCGCGACCGTCTTCCTGTCCGACCCGCTCCTGGCCCTCGGCTTCCTGCTGGTCATGGTCGTCCCGTGCTCCTCCATGGCGATCGGCTACACGGGGCTCGCCAAGGGGGACCTCGAGCTCGCCACCGTGGTCGTGGCACTGAGCTTCGTGCTCGCGATCGTGGCCGTGCCCCTGTGGATGACCGTGTTCGCGAGCGGGTACGGGATCGCGGTCCCGATGGGCGACCTCATCGGCTCGATCCTCACGGTCCTGGTCGCCCCGATGGTCCTCGGCTACGTCACCCGCCGGGGGCTCATGCGCTGGCTGGGCAGCGCGCGGTTCGGCGCGATCGCCCCGCTCTTCCCGGCCCTCTCGCTGCTCGGCATGTACTCGATCGTGTTCCTGATCTTCTTCGGCAAGGCGGGCCTGATCCTGGGGCAGTGGCAGACGGTTGCGATCCTGCTCGTCCCGAACGCGATCTTCATGGGCCTGACGCTGCTGCTCGTGACCTGGCTCGACCGCCGCCTGGGGATGGGCTTCGAGGAGCACATGGCGGTCGCCTTCACGAGCACCGGCAAGAACAACGGCACCGCGATCGCGATCGCGACGACCGCGTTCTCGCCCATGGTCGCCATCCCCGCGGCCACCATGCCGATCTTCCAGATCCTGCTGATGGTCCTCTACCTTCGCGCGGCGCCGAGGATCCGGCAATGGTTCTCGACGCGAGCGGCGGCAGGCGATGCGCTCGCGCCGGCGCCAGCCGGCCTCGCTGGGGGACCCCGATGATCGGCGCCCGCCCGGTGGCGTCCGCCGCCTCCCCCCTCGCCCACGACGAGGTCGTGTCGCGCGCGGCGCCCTCCCGGCGCCTCGTCGTCGCCCTGCTGCTCGCGCTGGCGGTCCTCGCCCTCGAGACCGGCGGCGGGATCCTGACCGGCAGCCTCGCGCTTCTGAGCGACGCGACGCACATCCTGATCGACATCCTGGCGCTCCTCATCGGGCTCGGCGCCGCCCGCCTGGCGGGCCGCGCACCCGACACGGGGCACACGTATGGCTTCCACCGCCTCGAGGCGGTCGGGGCCCTGGCGAACGGCGTCCTGCTCGTGGCGGCATCGGCGGCCATCCTCGTCGAGGGCGTGGGCCGGCTCATGTCGCCGTCCGCGGTCGACGCCCCGGCCGTGCTCGCCGTCGCGGCGGTGGGCTTCGTCGTCAACACCACGTCCGCGCTCATCGTCCACGGCGCGGAGCGGCACACTGAGGCGACGCGCGTCCTCGTCCTCCACCTCGGCGGCGACGCCGTCGGGGCGCTCGCGATCATCGCCTCCGCGCTCGTCATCATGGCCGGCGGCCCGGCCGTTGCCGACCCTGCGGCGAGCCTCCTCATCGCGGTGCTCCTCGCGATCGCGGGGCTGCGCCTGCTCGGGCGGATCGTCCACCTGCTCAGCGAGGGGGTGCCCACTGGCGTCTCCCTCGACGCCGTGGGCGCGGCCCTCCACGCGATCCCGGGCGTCCGGGGCGTCCACGACCTCCACGTGTGGGGGATCGCCGAGGACCTGCCCGTCGTCACCGCCCACCTCGAGGCGTCGCTCGGCGCCGACCGCCGCCGCCTGCTGCTCGCCGCGACCGAGGGCCTCCGGCGGATCGGCGTGGGCCACGCGACGCTCCAGGTCGAATCCGGCCCGTGCGGCCAGGGCAGGCCCGCCGCGTCAGCCGCGGGCCCCAGCCCGTCCAGCGCCGCCCCAGATCGTCCCGAGACACAGACAGGAGCACGGACCGATGCCTGACCCGAAGTTCGCCAAGCCCTGGCACGGGATCCCGCGCGAGGAGATCGACTGGCACCCGACCGTCAACGAGGACGTGTGCATCGGCTGCGGCACCTGCGTGGTCGGCTGCTCGCGGACCGTGTACCGCTTCGACTTCGAGCGCAAGAAGGCTGTCGTCTTCGACCCCTTCAACTGCATGGTCGGCTGCCGGACCTGCGCGAGCACCTGCCCCGCGAACGCGATCAGCTTCCCGTCGGCCGAGGTCGTCCTCGCGCTCGAGGACCGGCCCGAGGTGCGCCACAGCATCGAGGACGAGCTGCTGGCGCGCGCCGATCAGCTGGCGCTCGCCGACACGCTGCCCGATCCAGACCGCCTCCTCCAGCTCGAAATCCGCGAGATCCGCGACGCCGGCGCCGGGACCCGGCTGTTCACGCTGGTCCCACACCGCCCCGACGACTGCCTCTGCCAGTTCAGCCCCGGCCAGTACCTCGAGGTCTGGGTGCCGGGCACGGCCTGGCTGTCGCGGGCCTACTCCATCGGCAACGCGCCCCACGAGGACGGCTCGGTCGAGCTCCAGATCCGCCGGGTCGACGGCGGCCGCCTGTCGGACTGGGCGTTCAGCACGGCGACGGTCGGCGACGTGGTCACGGCGCGAGGCCCCGTGGGCGCGTTCACGATGCGCTCGGCGCTGGACCGCCCGCTCGTGTTCGTGGCGCGCGGGACCGGCTTCGCTCCGGTCAAGGCGCTGATCGAGCAGCAGATCCAGCTCGTCCCGGACCGACAGATGGCCCTCTACTGGGGCGCGACGGACGCGGTCGACTTCTACGACCTGGAGGCGATCGCGAGCTGGCTTGCGACCGACCCGAACCTCCAAGTGACGCTCGTCGCACGCCGGTTCCCCGACACGTTCCTGGCGCCGGAGGGGGCGACGATCTCGGTCGGGCGCGTCTCGGACGTCGTCGCAACTTCCGGGCCCGACCTCACGGGCGCCGACGCCTACGTGGCCGGCCCTCGCCACACGGCTGTCGACGTCGTGGCCGCCCTCCAGGCGCGCGGCGTGGCTGGCGAGCGCATCTTCGTCGATTCGTACGGCTCCGGCTCCTGACCCCTTTGGCTCGCTGGCGGGACCCGTGCCAGAAAGGCACTGATTGTCATGAAGAAGATCCTCTGGGCAACCGACTTCTCGGCCCACGCCCGTGACGCCGGGCGCCAGGCACTCGAGTGCGCACGGTGCGGCGGGGGCGTGGTCGACGTGCTGACCGTGATCACGCCGGACGACTTGCCCCCGTTCCTCCTCGACGTCCCCGACCCGTTCATCCCCGAGGAGGAGGTCCACGATGCCGAGCGCCGCCTCCAATCCGAGCACGAGGAGCGGGTGCGACGCGGGCTCACCGACGAAGCCCGCTCCCTGACCGAGGCCGGCGTGCAGGTGGCGCAGCACGTGGTGGTCGGCTCGCCTGCCGACGAGATCGTGCGGCTGGCCACCGAGCTCGGCAGCTCGCTCATCGTCATGGGCTCGCACGGCAGGCGCAGCCTCGAGGAGCTGCTCCTCGGGAGCACCACCGAGCGGGTCACGAGGCACGCCCCGTGCCCGGTCCTCGTGGTGCGCTGACGTGGACACCGTCCTGGCGGCGGGGACCGCGGCGTCTTCGGCGCGCGCGGAACCCGCCGTCGCGGCCCGGCCCGGCCCGGTCGACCTGTTCCGCGTCTTCTTCGGCATCGGCCTCACCTCATTCGGGATGGCCATCCTCCAGAACATCCGGACGGTCCCCGTCAAGCGCGGCTGGCTGAGCCGCGACGAGATCGACGAGGGGCTGGGGCTCGTGCAGCTCTACCCGGGCGCGATCATGGTCGACCTCGTCGCCTACATCGGCTACCGGACAGCCCGCCTGTGGGGCGCCCTTGCCGCGACGACCGGCTTCATCGCGCCCTCGCTCGGGCTCATGCTCGGGCTGTCTGCGCTGTACGCCGCCGTGGGCACGGCGCCGGCGATGGCGAGTCTCGTGACCGGCCTCGACGCGATCGTCGTGGGCGTCGTCGCGAGCGTCGCGGTGGACTTCGCGGGGCAGCACGCGCGCCGCCGCGTCGGGGCGACACTCGCACTCGCCGCCTTCGCCCTCGGCGTGCTCGGCGCGTCGACCCTGTGGGCCGTGCTGGGCGGCCTCGTCATTGGCGCGATGGCAATGCGGCCGGGCGCCGCGCCGGGCGGGCCGGCGGCGCCGGAGGGGGGAGCAGTGATGTCAGGGCCACGTCTCGCCCGGGCCCTGGTGCCGGGGTTGCTGGTCCTCGTCGGCGTCGGCGCCGCGGCGCTCGCCGGCGGCGTGATCGGCGGGCTCTCGGTCTCGATGGCGACGATCGGGAGCCTCGCCTTCGGCAACGGCTCCACGATCCTGCCGGTCCTCCAGCAGGAGGCCGTGGCGAGCCACCACTGGCTGACCCTCCAGCAGTTCGGCGTGGGCGTGGGGTTCGGCCAGGTCACGCCAGGGCCCTTCCTCATCAGCGCGGCCTTCATCGGATACCAGGTCGCTGGGCCCCTGGGAGGGGTCCTGGCCACGGTGGCGATCTTCGCGCCGAGCGTCGCGATGACCACGGTGGCCGCCGAGGTCTATCCGTACCTCCGGCGCCACGCCTGGGTGAAGGGCGCGATCGCCGGGGTCATGGCCGTGTTCGTCGGCCTCCTGGCGACCGTGGTGCTCTCGCTCGGGCGGCTCGTGCTGCCGATCCCGGCGGCCCTCGTGCTGTCCGCGGCGGCCTTCGTCGCGGTCCGGGTATTCAAGTGGAACCTCCCGGCGACGTTCGCCGTCGGGCTCGGCGCATGGGGCGCCTTCATGGTCCTAGGAGGATCGCTATGACTGCCACGGACGGCGAGATCACCCGGCGCCTCGACACGCGCGGGCTCTCGTGCCCGATGCCGCTCGTCAAGACGGCGCAGGCCATGACTGAGCTCGCCCACGGGGACCTGCTCGAGGTCCTCGCCTACCACTCGAAGTCGGTGTCGGACTTCGCCGCGTGGTCGCGGTCGACTGGCCACCCGCTCGTCGCCTCGGGCGTCGAGAGCGGCGTCTACCGCTTCGTCTTCCGCAAGGCGTAGCGACTGGCTCGGGCGTGCCGCGACCCGCGGCACGCGGACCAACCGACGCCCCACACCAGATCCGAGGTATCCGATGGACCAGTCAGGCCAGCCCCA
>JAJYMP010000329.1 GCA_021786915.1 Chloroflexota bacterium | reverse complement strand
GATCTCTCCTGCCCCGGCGCCGGGGTGCCGGGGGTGACGCGCGTGCGCCCGAGGAAGGTGACCACGGCGCCGTCCTCGAGGATCGCCAGGCGGCGGCCGAGGTCGTCAGCAAGGCTCGGCGGGAACGGGTCGGCGCGGATCTCGAGGATGCGATTTCGAGGACCCGCGTCGTCGGTTCCGTCGCCGCCGCTCACCGGCGGGATCGCCGCCACCTCGTCCCCATCGACCAGCCCCGTGAGAGGCTCGGCGTAGGCCCCGTTGACCGCGAAGCGGAGCGTGTCCCGTCCCGGCGCGAGGGCGGGGACGGCCGCGACCGCCGCGTCCCACGCGTCAGCCACGGTGGCCCCGTCGCGCACCTCGACCGGAAGCTCCTTCGTGCCGGCTGCCTCTCGCTGCATCGCGAACAGGCGGACGCGGACCAGCATCGTCAACTCCTAGACCAGCAGGCCGGCCCCGAAGTAGAGCCCGGCGGCGAGGATCGTCCCCGCCGCAATCGTACCCACGTTGATGTACAGCAGCCCGGTCGCCGATTCCATCGACCGGGATCGTGCCGTCTGCACGGCGGCCCACGAGACCACCAGGGGGAAGACCAGCCCGACCATGAGGCGCAGCCAGACGAACAGCGCCCACGGTCCCACCAGCGCCGCGAACGGCCCGCCCGCAGCGCCGGGCCCGATCCCGACGCCCACCCACAGCGCGAACAGGGCCGTCTGGATCGCGACGACGCCCAGCAGCACCCGGCTGGCCAGCACGAGCGGCGCCTCCGGCAGCCGGGGCGTCACGAGGTACCAGTGGCCCAGGATCATGGCCGCGAAGACGCCGCCGGTCGCCGCGGCCAGCACGAGCAGCTGCACGCCCAGCATGAGGGTGGCCAGCGCGCCGCCCGTGCCCCAGGCGAGCGCCCCGCAGACCAGTGACGCCACCCCGAACGCCAATGCCGCCCATCCCGGGCGGACGCCCCGCTGGCCGCGGGCGATGGCTGCCACGGCGATGAGGGCGAAGACCACGAACAGGCCCATGAGCGGCCGGCGCGGGCCGTCGAACATCGTGTTGGCCACGACAGGCGAGCCCGTGACGGCGGGCGCGAGGCCGTCGTCGGAGAGCCAGGCCAGCAGGCCGAAGCCGGCGGCGCAGAACGCGGTGAACGCGAGGTAGCCGCGGGTGGCCGACGTCCGCAGCCGCGTGAGCAGCACGAACCCGAACGACCCAACGGCGAGGCCCGCCATGACGGTCCAGTTGATCAGGGCGAGGTTCGCGGCGATCTGGGACGCAAGCACGCCCGGAGTGTAGCCGGGCGAGCCGTTTGCCCCGATTCGTCCGCCCGGGACGGATAATGGCCGCAGTCAACCTGTTGCCGGGACGGCCCCAGCGACCCACAGCCCCCATCTGCAAGCTTCGGAGGTTAGCGATGGCGATCGGGCGCGACACCACCTTCACCTGGCTTGGCCACGCGGCAGTCGAGATGCGGACGCCGGGCAGCAAGGTGGTCCTGTTCGACCCCTGGCTGGGCAATCCCAAGAGCCCGCGGCCGCCCGCCGCCCAGGGCGCCTGCGATCTGCTCCTGGTGACCCACGGGCACGCCGACCACATGGGCGACGCCGTGGCGCTTGCCGCGCGGTTCCGGCCCGCGTGGCCGTGCATCCACGAGATGAGCCTCTGGGTGGCCCGCCGGCTGCCGGGCGGCAGCGACCAGATGATGGGCATGAACAAGGGTGGCACGGCCGAGGCGGCTGGACTGCGGGTGTCGATGACCCCGGCCGTGCACTCGGCCGGCGACTGGGACAACGACGCCGGCACCACCGTGTACCTGGGCGAGCCCGTCGGCTTCGTCGTGGAGCTCGAGAACGGGCTGCGGGTGTACCACGCCGGCGACACCGACGTGTTCGGCGACATGGCGCTGATCCGCGAGCGGTTCCGCCCGGACGTCGCGCTGCTGCCGATCGGCGGCCACTACACGATGGACCCCGCAGGCGCTGCGATCGCGACGGAGCTGCTGGGCGTGGCCCACGTCCTGCCGATCCACTGGGGCACCTTCCCGGCCCTCGCCGGCACGCCCGAGCAGCTGGAGTCGGCGATCCGTGCGCGCGGCGGGACGGCCACCGTCCACCACTGGCAGCCCGGCGACACGGTGAGCTGAGACCCCTCGGGGGATCGCAGCAGGCGACGGCCGCGCCGACCCTCTACTGGCCCAGCCCGGCGGATGGCCAAACGATCAGCGGCCGGAAGGCGTGGATCCAGGTGTCGGCAACGGACGACCACATGGTCAGGACGATCAGCCTGGCGATCGACGGCGTGCTGGTATCGACCGTCGCCGGAGACGGCATCGCCTACACCCAGTCGCTGACCTACGGCTGGTCCACGGTCAAGGGCACGCACGCGGCAACGTTCACGGCGACCGACTGGATGGGCAATGCGAGCAGTCTGACTGTCTCCTTCACGGCCAGCTGAGCGGGGGTGGAGGCGCCCGACGCAGTGGAGAACCACACGCTGCGTCGCCGGTCGTGGCGCGCGGCGCCGGAGACGAGACCCCAGGAGGAACGAGAGGCGGCCCGCCGGGCCGCCTCTCTTCACGCCTGGGTCGGGCGAGCCCTTACGGGTCGACCACGATGGTGCACGTGTACGTCCCGGGCTTGAGGCCGGTGGCGCTTGCATCGGCAGGGTCGCTGAACGACGCGCCGGAAGTGGCGATCGTCACCCCGTCGCCGTCCGTGCACGTGATCTGGGACTTCGTGCCGTCGGTCACCTGCGACTGCGCGCCGACGGTAATGTCGGTCAGCGGGGTGTCAGTGAAGATGATCGAGGCGCCGACGTAGACCAGGTCCGCGCAGCTGGCGGCGGCGTTGACCGTGACCGACTTGCTCTCGGTGTCGATGGCATAGCCCGTCGGCGCCGCAGTCTCGGTCACGGTGTAGGAGCCGAAGACGAGGCCGTCAACGCAGACGGTGCCGTCGCCCGTGGCGTTGTCCGCCGTGGTCAGCGTGCCGGACGAGTAACTGTTCGGGCCGGTGATCGAGAAGGACGCGCCGTCGAGAAGTTGAGTCGCCGACTTGGTGGACACCTTCTTGACCAGGATCGCGCCGTACAGCTGGTTGTTCGTGTAGGTGCAAGTCACGCTGCCGCCGGCACCAACGGTGATGTTCGCCTTGGCTGGCGTCGAGCCGTCCCGGGCGCCGCTGGAGCCGGTGCCGCTGGCGGAGCAGCTCACCGAACCGAGGCCGAACCCCGACGGCTCGGCGCCCTCGGTGACGGTGTAGCTGCCTGGCATCACGTCGCTGAACGTCCGCGTGTTGCCGGAGCTGTCAGCAGTGGTGTTGCCGGCATCGTTGAGGCTGAACGAGCTTGGGCTGAGCCCGCCGTCCGTGAACGAGAACGCGTGGTCGATGCCGCGGGGATTCGTGTGCTTGATGATCGTGATCGTGGCGAGCTTCTCGTTCGTGTAGGTGCAGGCGACCGTGGCGCCCGCAGTAAGGACGATGTTCGCCTTTGCGGGAGTGGTGTCATCCTGCGAGCCGCCCGTGGTGCACGAGACGCTCTCGAGCGCGAAGCCGGCGGGCTCGGCCCCTTCGGTCACCGAGTAGGAGCCGACCGGAACGTTGGAGTACGTCTTCGTGTTGCCTGCGCTGTCGGCAGTGGTGTTGCCCGCGTCATTGAGGTTGAAGGAGGTCGGGGACAGGCCGCCAGCTGCCGTGAAGCCGAAGGGCTGGTCAATCCCGCGGGGATCAGTGTGCTTGATGATCTTGATGGTGCCCGTGGCCTGGTTCGTGTAGGTACAGGTGACCGACTCCCCCGCCGCGACCGTGATGTTCGCCTGGGCCGGCGTCGCGGTGTCCTGCGACCCGCTCGAACTGGACCCGGTTGCCGTGCAACTCAGGCTCTCGAGCTGGTACCCGGCGGGCTCGGCGCCCTCGGTGACCGTGTATCTGCCGGGCTGGACGCTCGTGAACGTCTTCGTGTTGCCCGCGCTGTCGGCTGTCGTGTTGCCGGTGTCGTTGAGACTGAAACCGGCGCCCAGCGTCGTCGTGTAGCTGAAGCTCTGGTTCTGCCCGCGCGGGTCGGTGTGCTTGATGATCGTGACCGTGCCGCAGTTGGAGATGTTGATGCCCTTCGGCCCGACGAGGTCCTCCATGGCGGCCTGGCCCGAGTTGCCCGAGCTGCGGCTGACTGCCTCGGTCTGGCCGAAGGTCTGGCAGGTGTTCGCGCTGAAGATGTTGGCCGCGGTCAGGTCTACGATCGCCTCGCCGAATTCGCTCTGGCCGAGGCTGTCGGTCGATGGTGCGACCGTGTCGCTGATTGGATAGGGCAGGTTGGCGGCGCCGTCATCGACAGCGGCTTCGGCGAAATGGGACGCCGTCAGGTCAACGGCCGGGGCCCAGCAGGGGGCCGTGTCGCTGCTGATGTCGCAGGCGCCTGTGCTCACCCACTTGCGGACCGTCAGGGTGGCGACGCCAGCGCTTCCGCCCGTGAAGTCGTAGACGAACAGCAGGTCGCCGGGGGTGCGCTTCACAAGCCCGCCCGAGCCGGCGGGGCAGGCGCCGCTGGTCGCCTGGTTGAACTCGAAACCCACGTGCGCCGAGGCCGTTGTCGAGTTCTGCGGGATCCGCTCCCACGCGAGGCCGAGGTAGATGTGCCCATCGCTGCCGGACTTGCTCGCGAGGTAGATCCGCTTGAGGTCGTCCTTGTTCGGAGCCTTGCTCCCGATGATGGACGCGCAGTCCACGTCCTGCTTGGTGCCACCGGCGAACCCGGTGTCGGAGGTGGATGCCTGGGCGTCGGTGAGGCCCAGGAACGACCACCCATTCACGGTCTTGGTGGCGCTCTGGTAGGGGACGGTGCTGGTCCAAGTGGCCGGTGAGAAGCTGTTCCAGTCCGTCCCGGACGTGGCGGCGAGGTTGCCGTCCGCGCCCTCGAAGCCGGAGTTGCCGGCGATGGAGCCGAGCGCGAGCGATGCTGCGGTCAGCACGAGCGCCGGCACAACGATGAGCAGTACGGCCCATCTGGGGCGTGCTCGCCTGCGAGCGATTCCGATCGTCAACGGAGTCTCCTTCCCAAGAGAACTGCGCGAGCGGAGGAACGCTGGGATGGCTGGCGGGGCCGGGCAGCCCAAATCGGGCAGCGGGCTGCGGGTTCGATCAGGCGACGTCAGCCGTGCGTTGGCCCCGGCCCTGTCCAGGCCGAGGACTCGTGGTCAGCGCGAACTGAAGCGCACCCTGCGAACAGTGGGCTGTGTCGACTCTGCTGAGCCTTTCTCCCCCGGCTCAACGCGGCCGTCTCGGTGGTCGGACCCTCCCGCAGTCCGCCCTTGCGAAAGCCTGGCCACGGCTCCCGCTCCCCAGGCCCGGCGCCACGTCCCAGTCGCTCCCACGACGTCGTGGCGGCACCCGCGGCCCGTCGTCGTCTACCCTGGGCCCGCTGGTCGGGGGAGTCTGGCAGTACGAAAGTACCCCGTCAAGCCCCGAAATCCCCCGCGCAACACGACGAGGTGCCCGCGAGCACTGCCGGACCACCACGAGGGGGAACCGGCAGCATTCCGCATCCACGCACCGCAATGGCGGCCTCGGCTCGCCCAACGGGACCCATGGTGGGTGCCGGCCCGACGGGTCGCCCGCCGATGTCAGGCCGCGAGTGCGCCGACGTCGGATCCGGCGGGCACCGCCGCCAGCGCTCGCGTGTGCTACGGCGTGTAGGCGACGCTGGCCCCCAGGTAGTCCAGCTCGAAGTCCTTGGACCGGTTCGTCGACATGTCGGTCAGCCGAACGCGGAAGTTCGAGGCGCTGAGCTGCGTCGCGGTCCAGGCCGCGTGGCCCCAGGTGTCGGTCGCGGAGCCGAGGGTGTACGTGGCGAGCGGGACGTTGGTGATCGCGAGGATCTTGGCCGCGGTCCACGAGGTGCCGCCGTCCCAGGACAGCTGCGCGCAGACCTGGCTGGTGCCGCTGTTGTTGCCGAGGCCCATGACCAGCTGCACGGAGATGCCGCTCACCGAGCTGACCGTCCCCGGCAGCCCGAACGCGTAGCCCCAGAACTGCTCGCGGTCCTTGCCCGGATCGGCGCAGTCCAGGACCGTGTCCGTGCCCGAGTTCCTGTCCACGGCCGGGACGTTGTCCTTGGCGCAACCGCTGGCCGGCGAGCTCTCGTACCCGTTGTCGTCGCCTGCGTTGACCGTCTCGGGCGCCTGATTGGAGCAGCCAGCGTACGGCGTGGTCAGGGCTTGACCGATCGTCACCCTCGCCTCGTTCGAGAGCGCGCTCGTCCAGCTCGCGGCGTATGTGTCGAGGACGTAGTACCAGACGCCCGTGCCAGGCGAGTCGTTGGTGGCGGTGGCGCTGACGGGGGTCACCGTCTTGACCTGCGCGTACCCCCCGCCCGGGGTCGCGCTGCGCAGCAGCTGGTAGCCGGTGGCCGAAGTCGAGGTCGACGGCGTCCAGGTGAGCGACGCTGAGGTGCCCCCGGCACCGAGCAGCTGAGTCGGGGCCTTCAGGGTCGCCGTGCTGAACGCCGCGCCGCTGGCGCGAGTGGCCGCGAACCCGGCGAGCGTGATCGGAGCCGACGCCGAGAGCGCGGCCACGACCAGCGCGACGCCGAGCGCGGCCCTGCGCCGGATCATCCCATCGCCCCCCGGGAGGCGACCAGGTCTGCCGGCTCGATACCAGCCCGCTCGAGGCGACGGCGGTGCAGCGAGGTCCGCTGGTCGTCCTCGAGCGTCTCCAGGAGTGAGGCCCCCAGCAGCGTCACCATGCCGACCGACAGGAGGAATGCGACGCCGGCCAGCGAGCTCAGCAGCTGGATGGGGTAGCCGAGGAGCGGGACCACGGTCGACACCCGGCCCGCGACCGAGGTGGCGGGGATGATGGACGGGTCGGGCGTCGGATTGGCGTCACCCTTCGTCTCGATCCAGACGGCACCCCCGCGGGGGATGGTTCGAGTGATCCGGTGGGTGAACACGGTCTGCTGCGCTCCGACCTTGACGCTCACCACGTCGCCCACGTGGAGGTCGGCAGTTGGAATCGGGACGTCCACCACCACCGCGCCGAGCGGGATGGTCGGCTCCATCGAACCGCCGCCGACCACGTAGGTGGGACCGCCCGTGATGGCGGGCACGATGCGCGCGACGGTCAGCGAGACCAGCACGGTGAGGATCAGGCCGAGGAGGACCAGGTCGAGGAGCCGGCGCAGGATGGCCGTGAGCGCGAGGACGAGGGTCATGGCAGAGCTCCGGAAGGGCGGTGACGGATGCGCGTCCGGGGCCGCAGCCTCGGCCCGGCGGCTGAACCGGCCGGGTCGAGGCGATCGGGCGGCGGTGGGCCTACGGGTTGTTAGCGGTCTGCTCCGAGGCGAACGTGAAGGTGGCGTCGGTGGCGGCGGTCTGGAGGCCGTTCCCCGCGTCGAGCGGGAAGGACCAGCCGAAGCACAGGTTCTCGGTCGCGCCAGCGTCGACGTCGCGGTCGCCCGGGTCGGCGCCCGGGGCGTCACTGCCGAAGCCCGCGCCGTAAAGAGTGCCGGAGTAGACGACGGTGCCGCTGCAGGCGCCGGAAACCACGGGGCCCGTCGTGATCACGAGGTCCATGTTGGCGGCAAGGTGCTTGCCGTCCGTGTCCGACGCCTCCGAGCTCAGCGCGTACCGGAGCTGGGAGGTGCCGTTGTTCGTGACGCCGATGATCTGGGTCCCGCTGGCGCCGGGCATGATCCCGCTGGCGTCGAATGCCGCATCCGGGCTCACGCCGAGCACGATCGACCCGGTCGTCCAGGCGCCCGTCGATGCCTTGCTGTCGGTGAACACCGCAAGGCTCATGGCGCCCGCGCCCACCGTCGCGAGCGACGACGCGAGCAGCATCGCCACGAGCATTCGGCGGTGGCGCCGACGGATCGGGGCGTGTTCGTACGGTAGCTTGTCCATCTGAAACCCCACGAGTGACGGTGACGCGCCGAGGTTGCGGCCCCCCGGAGTCGGTCCGGGGGCCCCTGCCGCTCGCCCTCCCACGGGCGATCGGCGTCGTCGTTCGTGCTCCGGATCAGACCATCCGAGCGTGGGGCTCGATACGGGACTGGGGACCCATACGGGGGGGTACGTTCGTAATCGGGGCGGTGCTGGGACCCACCGTTTGAACAGGGCGCACGTACCGGCCGGTGCCGTGAATCACCAGCCAGCGAGCGCGCTGCCTGTCCCAACGGTCAGTCGGCTCCTGCCCACCTCGGGGTTGGACCGGCCGTCGGCAGCCAGGATGGCCCCGGACGTCATCCGTACCCACGGACCAGGCCGACGAGGATCGCACCGTGCTGCCTGCAGGGAGCCCTTGCGACGGGCCCTCGCTACATCATGTCGTCGAGATACACCACCTCGAGCCCCGGCCCGGAGCGGATCCGCCGATCGTTGGTCAGGAACGCCGTCGCGCCCGAGGCGCGCGCGCTCGCGAGGTGGACAGCATCTGCAAGGCCCACGCCCGTGGCGCCCCGGATCCACGCCGCGTCCTCGGCCGTCGCCTCGTCGAGCACCGGGTGGTCAAGCCCCAGTTCCCGCACCGCCGCAGCGAGCATCTCGAACGCCGCCCCGTCGCCGGAGCGGGCCGGGCCTGCCAGGATCTCGGCGATCCCGACGGTCGCGAGGATGCCGGCGCATCGCCGGGCGGCCGCCTCGTCGACCAGGCTCGCGACCAGCCCCGCACGAACGGGATCGTCCTCGAGCAGGTAAATCAGGACGCTACTGTCGAGGGCGAGCCGGGGGTGCCTCGTCAGCAGGTCCGCCACCGAGTCGCCCGAGTCGCTCACCGGCCCTCTCCTCCCATTCGTCGCGCAGCTGCCGAACGAACGCCACCGGGTCCGAGCCGTACCAGGCACGGCCTTCTGCCACCCCGCGCAGGCGGTCCGACGGACGCGACGGCGCCGGCCGCAGGATCAGGGCGCCGTCCGCCACCAGGACGTCAAGACGGTCTCCAGCCTTGATCCCGAGCTGCCGTCGCGCCTCGCTCGGCACGGAGATCTGGTGCTTAGCACTGACCTTGACGCTTAGCATGATCACGGATGCTAAGCATCGGCCCTCGCGCAGTCAAGCGGCGCCGGTCCGCATGGCGAACTCGGCGCGCTCGGGGCGCGGAGCCCGTCGCCAGACGCTACTGGGGCCAGGCGAGGACCATGATCCGCAGTTCGGTCATGTCCTCGATCGACCAGCGCAGGCCCTCGCGGCCCTGGCCCGAGTCCTTGACCCCGCCGTAGGGCATGTGGTCGATCCGGTAGGACGGGATGTCGTTGATGATCACCCCGCCCACCTCGAGCTCGTTGAACGCCTTCCAGGCGTCGCCGATGTCGGAGGTGAACACGCCGGTCTGGAGCCCGAAGTCGGAGTCGTTGACCCGTCGGATCGCCTCGTCCATGGTCTTGAACTTGAAGGCCACGACGAGCGGCGCGAACGCCTCTGACGAGCACACGCGGGCGTTGAACGGCACGTCGGTGAGGACCGTCGGCGGGAAGAACGTGCCCTGCGCCCGGCCGCCGAGCAGCACCGTGCCGCCCATCGAGACCGCCTCGTCAACCCAGTCCTGGGTCCGCCGGGCATTCGCCTCGTCGACCATCGGCCCGACATCGGTCGAGGGGTCCATCGGGTCGCCCAGCTTGAGCGTCGCCGAAACCGCGACGAAGCGGCTCATGAACGCGTCCCACACGTCCTCGTGCACGAACATCCGCTGGACGCTGATGCAGGTCTGGCCCGAGTACGCGTAGGCGCCGGTCACGGCGCGCTTGACCGCCCACTCGAGGTTCGCGGACTTGTCCACGATCAGCCCGGCGTTGCCGCCCAGCTCGAGCACGACCTTCTTCTTGCCGGAACGCGTCTTCAT
>JAJYMP010000574.1 GCA_021786915.1 Chloroflexota bacterium | reverse complement strand
GGGTCGAGATCCCCGAAGCGACGTTCACGACGGTGTCGTAGACCCCACCGCGAAGGAGGGCTGCGACGATGATCGCGAGATCGTCCACGTCGAGCAGGTCGCGAGTGGCGGCGGTCATGGTTAGGATCGACCCGCCGAGAGCCTGGGCAACCAACGATGGAATGAGTTGACGTGGGTTGCCGCCCGGCCCCACGACGTTCGGAAGGCGGAGCACAAGGTGCCGGGCCCCGCTATCCACGACCATGTTCTCGCACTCCAGCTTGTGGCGGCCGTACGGCGTTTGCGGGGTCGCGTCTTGGCTTTCGACGCGAAGACCGCCCACCCGCCCATAGACGGGCGCCCCTGAGAAGTACACGAGGACTGCGTCCCGCTCGCGAGCACGTCCCGTGAGGTCGCGCAGAAGCGCGCGTTCACGCCGGAAGGCGGACTCATCTTGGCATGTCGAGTCCGACACGCCCGCTGCGCAGATGATGCCATCGGGGACCTTGTCCGCGGCGGAGGCGATTGCCCGGGCGAGCAGGCCGCTTCCAATGACCTCGAGCGCCACCTCTCAACCCCTCAACGGCCAGGGTTCACCGGTCAGACCGAGAACCTCGTTGTAGAACGAGATGACGCGGTCGACGTAGTGCTCGACCAGGTACTCGCGGCGGATCAGGTCGGCATTGGCGCGCCCGATAGGTAGCAGCGGCCCGCGCCGGTCGGCGATCTCCATCAGCGTCGCTGCCAGGGCGTGGTGGTCACCCGGAGGCACCAGCCGTCCATGGATGCCCTCCTGCACGACCGATCCGCTGTTGGGCGTCGTCACCACGTAGCACCCCGCTGCCATCGCCATGGCGACCACGCGCGCTGACCCCTCCGCCAGGGACGGGAACACAAACACCTCAGCCCGGCTCATCAAGGCCGCGAGCTCTCGGATCCGCACCGCGCCGTGCCGTACCACGCGGGGATCCCTCAGGAACTTCGACCAGCCAGCGGCAATGGCCGGCGTGATCGTCCCGATGAGATCCAGCTTCCAGTCGACGCCCTTCAGCGTCGACAGCGCGCGGAAGAGAACGTCCGCTCCTTTCCGTTGGCCGATCTCACCAGCAAACAGCAAGCGCAGAGGTCCCTTGTCCGTCTCGGGGTCCCGCTCCGGGATCGAATCCACGAACTCAGCTTCGACTCCCGCGTAGACGACCCTTACTCGGGACGTGTCGAAGCCGGCCCACTCGAAAGTTTCGCGCACGAAGTCGGAGTTGACCACGACCCAGTCCGCCCTCTCGATGTCGTGCAGCACCAGGCGCCAGACTCCGCGTGGCCTTGAGGGGACCCAGCCGACCGGGAGCCGCCCTCCGTTCTGCGTGAGCGGTTCCAGCGTTGCCGGATGCACGATGGAGTGGTCGCAGATCGCGGGAATTCCGCGACGGCGGGCCGCTTCCAGAGACTGGATACCAAAGCCAGATCTGAAGTGGTAGACAGCAAGCGGGCGCGCTCTCCGGACCGTGCGCGCGGCCCGCAGGCCTGCGAGACCAAACCCCACCACCTCGAGTGCCGCCCCCAGTCGCACTGCCCCTTTCGACCTCAGGACCTGGCCTGTCCTCTGGACGAGCTCCGAGGCGAAGTCGGCGTGGACCCTGTCCGGCTCGATTCCAACTCGCCGGTCTTCGAGGCGGCCCAGCCGATACGACCGTCGGAGTGGCAGGCTCCGCAGGATGGTGGCTGTAGTGCCAAGGGGATAGGCTCCCGTGACGAGCTCGACGTCCCATTCGCGCTGTCGGAGGCCGGCAGCGAGGTTCGCCAAGAAGAAGCGATTGAAGCCGTTGGAGATGAGGATCCGCGGGCGGTCCACCGCTCCAGCTGGTCGCCGCTGAACTCCGCCGCCATCAGGTGACAGAATCACAGGAACCATGCCCTGCTGTGGCCAAGCACGCGGGACATTCGTGGAATTGTCCGGCGCGGGGACCCGTTCACGGCAACGAGACGCTGTGGTTGTCGCCCACCGAATGCCACCGCCCCAACAGTGCGAGATCCAAGGGTCGGCGCCAATGTGGGACATTCGGGACGGCCACGATCAGGGCGCGGCAGGGTCGCGGCACGCGTGCCAACTCAGTCAAAGCCTCCAGCCCCAAGAACAGGCGGCTTGCCAAGAGAGGGGTGCCGCCACGATCTATACTGCAGCATAGAGCGTCCGGCCTCGTGGTACCAATCTCAACGCCGGTCCGAGGCTTGAGCAGGAATCGATTGCCCATGGCTCCTTGGCGCACGGCCACATCATGTCGAACTCGCCACCATCGCCCGGGTCGCTTGGTCATGAGCGAGCCGAGTCTCCACAGCGCCTGCGGTGACGTGCCGCCGACCGAGTTCGAGACGCCGTAGCATTAGCCGCACCGTCCGAGCCTCCGTGTGCCGTTGACGTTGCGAAGGGGGAGGGCGTTTCCGGCGCTGCCACGCGTCGCCGAGCAGGACCGGCGCCATCGCGGCCCTGAACTGCCGTTGCCACCCCGTCTGACGAGCAAGCCGTCTGCCTGTCGGGAAACAGGTCCGGAGTTACCTTCGTGAGAGTGCGCTTCGACGATCAGGTCTTCATCATGCAAGGGCGAGGAGGTATCGCCCGGTACTTCGTGGAGCTGATCCGGGGGTTCACGGGCAGTCCGGAGTTGGGCGTGCAGCCACAACTCGGGTGGCGCTGGATACGCAACGGCCATGCGCTGGAGGCCGGACTTGGAAGAGAGCTGCGGGTCCCGGGTGGCGTCAGGGCCCGTCACGTCCTCCGTTTGGCCAACAGAACGGCCGACGTCCGGCGGCCTGTTTCCGATCTCATGCATCCCACGTTCTACGATGCGAGCTACCTGTCCCGAAGATCGACGCCGCCGATTGTCGTAACGATCTACGACATGATTCCCGAGCTCTTCCCAGATCTTCTCTCGAAGGGCAGGCCTTGGCGCAGGCCTCGCATGTGCAAGCGGGAGTATGTGCGACGCGCGACCTTGGTGCTGTGCATTTCCGAGAGCACCCGGCGCGATCTCTTGCGCATATACGGCTCCATCGACGCGCCAACGATCGTGACTCACCTTGGTGTCAGCCATCGATTCGCGCCGGGAGCGCTCCGCCCCTCATGGTGCCCCGGCAGGTACGTCTTGTTCCTTGGGAATCGAGGCGGCTACAAGGACTTCCGCGTAGCGATTGAATCATTTGCTGAGCTGGCTCCAGGGCAGCGTGGCACTGCTCTAGTTGCGGTTGGTGGCGGCACGTTCACAGCAGATGAGGAAGTGCTGATCTCGCGATGGGGTCTGCGCGACCAGGTGTTCCAGCGAGACGCCTCCGACGAGGAGCTGCCTGGGGTGTTTGGAGGGGCAGCCGCATTCGTGTTCCCTTCGAGATACGAGGGATTCGGTCTGCCGACGCTCGAGGCGATGGCCTGCGGCACGCCGACCGTGCTTGCCGATTCGTCGTCTCATCCGGAGGTGGGAGGGGATGCGGCTCTCTATTTTCCCCCGGGGGACAGCAGCACGTTGGCCGCGCAGCTGAGACGCCTTCTCTCCGATGACGCGCTTCGGCGTGACCTATCGGAGAAGGGTCTCGCGCAGGCAGGGCGGTTCACCTGGCAACGCACCGCGGTGGCAACCGCCGACGCTTACCGGATTGCGGTGGCCCGGCACTGACTCACTGGCATTCGGAGCCGTCATTTCAGCATCTCGCGCAGAAACGGATCCAGGCCCGTCCTCGGCTTCCACCCCAGCTCGGTTCTTGCCCGTGACGAATCCGCCGTGATGGCGGGAGGGTCCACGGGCCGGGTGAATGTCGGGTCAACGACCACGGCGAGGTGGGATGTTCCGCGGAATCGCGCAGACCACCCCGAGGGATCACCGGCCAGGTCCCACTCGAGCGGCAGACCGGCCAGCTGGAAGGCTCGGTCAACGAGCTCCCAGACCGCGTGGAGCTCGCCCGTTCCGAGCACGTAGTCCCGGTAATTGGAGCCGCGGTCCTCACCCGGCGGCCCGCCGAGCAGTCGGGCACGAACGTCGATCTGGCCCATGATGCGCCGGATGCCGTCGACGTAGTCGGGGGCAAAACCCCAGTCGCGCCTAGCGCTCAAGTTACCCATCGCGAGCGGAGGCGTCTTGCGAAGGACGGCTTGGGATGCGCCTCTCAGCGCCCGCACATGGTCCGCGACCTTGCGCGTCAAGAACGTTGCCGGCCGTCGGCTGGACTCGTGATTAAAGAGAATCCCACAGGCGATTCGCATGTCGTAGGCGCGCCGATAGGCGGCGCACAGGAAATGCGCTGCCGCCTTGGCGGCCGCGTACGGACTCTGCGGGCGGAGCGGTGACTCTTCGTCATGAATCGATTCCTGGCCGGGGGCGGAGCCGAACATCTCGCTGGACGAGGACTGATAGAAGCGGGTGGCCGGGCTATCTTTGCGCACGGCCTCGAGCATGGTTTCGACCGCATCGGCATTCGTGCGCCACGCTGCTGCGGGATCGACGAACGAAGTCGCGACGCTGCTCATGCCCGCCAGGTTGTAGAACTCGTCGGGCTGCAGGGCCGCTATCAGCTGGGCATAGCCAGCCGGCTCCTCAAGGTCCAGCTCATGGATGACGACCGCCTGATCCCACGTCGAGTGCTCCGACGCGAACGCCGCATGGTTCCGGCGAACCGTCCCGTGGACGGCGAACCCATCCTGCACGAGCCGCTTGATGAGGAAGAACCCATCTTGCCCGGCAGCGCCCGTGACGATGGCAACCGGTCGCGTACCCTCGGACTCGCGCATCTTACTCATTCGGATGCATCCAATTCAGGCCGCACCTGGGACGCCCAACGGAACGCTATCTCTGTGCGCACGGCGTGCACCGCCCCGCTCCTCGCCCACGAGCCTGGTGTCGCGATTCGTCGATTGCCGGACCTTTGACACAAGGGTCGGTAATCCAGCGATCAGCGGCAACGGTCGACGGGTCGGGACACTGGCTGGCGATCCGACATGCATGCAGGCTAGAACGCCTGCTTCGAGCAGAGAAACGAGTACATCCTTCCCGGCCGCGGGCGCCGAATACGCCACCAGCCAAGCGTGGACACTCCTGGCAGACGCGATACACCTCTCCCGAAGGAGCCGAAACGCTCCTCCAGTCGTCGCGCCGGGTAACGGTTGAGTTCATCAACCGAGCGGACCGCCGGAAACGCGTTGATGACGCTGTCCCACGGCCCCAGGATTGCTCTCAGCACCAGACCACTGGCAGCGATCGCAGCCAAGTACTGCGGAAGGGAAAAGGCATTCTCTCCTCCCGCCAGCCGGTGTACGGGATGCGAGTCTAGGAACGCCTTCTTCTGGGCATCGTTGTCCACGACATGCTCGCGGCATGCCAGGAGGACTCCACCCGGGCGCAGGACACGTTTGGCTTCGGATATGAAGCGCTCCAAGTCGGCCGCATGATGCAACACCTGACGCGAATAGACTACGTCAATCGAATTGTCTGGCAGTGGCAACTCTTCGCCCCAACCATCTACGATCTCGATCGGCGTTGAGGTATCCTCGCGCAGTCTCTTGATCGCGCCGCGGCCCACCTCATCGCTCGCATCGGGCTCCACCGCGAAGACTGTCGAGGCTCCCGACATGCGCAGGGCGTACGACGCGATCCCTGTGCCGGCACCGACGTCGGCGACAACTGCGTGATCGAGGATTGGACCGAGGAGTCGCCTGACCTCGCTGAACTCAGCAGACCGCAGAACCCGGCTCGCGCTCTCGGCCACATCTCGCCCCAGGTAGGCGTCTGCCACGAGGCTTGCCATCGACGGGTCTGCCCTCAGCCACAGGATCGCTTCGTCAATGGTCATGGCTCTCGTCCGGGGGTCGCCACCGGATCGTCGATCCAGCCCGTCCTCAGCCATGTCCTTCCACCGCTCTCCGCGTGTCACGGGAATTGGGACAGATGGTTTGGGGCAAAGCCGTCAGCCTCACGCCTGCGCCGGGCCGCTCTCAAGACGAGCAAACAGTCGCGGTAGGTAGACCGCCACCGGGACGAGTTCGAGTGCCGAGTACGCGATGATGCTCCCCCAGACGACCCCGGCGACACCGATCCGGGACACTAGCGCGACGCTGAGCAGGATGTTCGTCGTCGCCATCAGGACGGCAATGACCACTTGGAACCTCATGACCTGAGCTCCGTTGAGAAGCATGGCCACAGCGTCTCCCACCGCGCTGAGGACGGTCCATACGCCGATCGCGAGGACGAGTCCGAACGACGGCTGGACTGACGATGCCCCGACCCAGACCGCGATGAGGGGGAGACCGATCACCACGAGCGTCGCCGAAACGAGCCCTGCAACCGAGAGCGACAGTCGGATCGATCGACGGAAGGTTCTGCGAACCCACTGGACATCACCCCGGCTGAGCGCCTCACGGTATGCGGGCCAGAGCGGACCGAGCGCGAAACCGACCAGGAGCGTGGGGATCATGAATAGCTTGGAAACCACAGCGTACTCCGCGACCGCCGAGGGCCCGATCATGGCTGCGATGATGATGCTGTTCGACGTGAATGCGACGGCGACCGCCAATTGCAGCATCAGGAAGAGGAGGCCAACTCGCAACAGGGAGCGGGCAACGGCGAAGTTCACGTCGTGACGTGTCGGCCTGAGCCACGGCGATCGAGCCACGAGGGCAAACCCGTTTACGAGCGTGGCAAGGAGCGGCGCCCCGGCCATCGCGAGCACCAGCCACGGGAGACCGAGTCGCATCTGGATGGCAACCACGACAAGCGCCAGACCCATGATGTTGCCGCCGCCGACAAACATCGAGTTCACGTATCCTTGCTGGAGGCCGAGACGGACCTGCTGGAAGGCCCCCGCAGGCATTGCGACCAGGAAACACGCGACAAGGACCGCCGCGGCAGGGCCGGCCTCGTCGAGCGCGGCCGCCGAGCGGACATTGAATACGCGGGCCCACGGGACGAGCCAATACGTGGCAGCAAAGACAAGCCCGAACGCGGCGGCAATCACGAGCAGCATGACGATCCCGCTCGACAGGTAGGCGCGGACTTGTGACCGGTCGTCACGTCCGGCAGCGTGGGCGACGCCGTTGAGCAGGCTGTTGCCGATCCCGAGGTCGGTGAAACCGAGAAGGGCGATGAGCGCGCTCAACGTCATCCACACGCCGAACCGGTCGCTGCCAAGGTAGCCGAGCGTCAGAGGTACGGACACCGCAGTCGTAACGAGCGCGATCCCCTTCGCCGCCAAGGATGTCGCCGCGCTCAGACTCGCTCGGCGGAATCGCTCGTTGGACCTGCCCTCAGCCGTGGCCGTGTCGAAGGGAGTCAGCCGCAGGAGATGCGCGCGTCGCCGCAGCTGGACGAGGCTAGCGTGGAGCGGCGCGGGCACGCTCGAGAGCGTCATTCGGGCCTTCGTGTGGCCTCGTACCACTCGATCGTCCTCCGCAGGCCATCTTCGAAGGAGGTGCGAGCGGCAAAGTCGAAGCGCTCGCGCGCCCGGCGCGTATCGAGGGCCCGACGCGGCTGGCCGTCCGGCCTGGACGGATCCCAGCGCAGCTCGCCCTCGAAGCGGGTGAGCCGAGCGACGAGGGTCACGAGCTCGCGGATCGTGATCTCCCGTCCTACGCCCAGGTTGACCGGTTCGGCGCCGTCGTAGCGTTCGGCGGCGAGGACGATGCCCTCCGCGGCATCGTTCACGTAGAGGAACTCCCGTGACGCGGAGCCCGTGCCCCACACGTCGATGTGATCCGCCCCGGTGTCGCGCGCTTCGATGCACTTCCTGATCAGCGCCGGGATGACGTGGGAGGTGGCGGGGTCGAAGTTGTCGCCGGGGCCGTAGAGGTTGACCGGGATCAGATAGATCGCGTTGAAGCCGTACTGCGCGCGATAGGCCTGCGACTGCACCAGCAGCATCTTCTTGGCCAGCCCGTACGGCGCGTTCGTCTCTTCCGGGTAGCCGTTCCACAGGTCCTCCTCGCGGAACGGCACGGGCGTGAACTTGGGGTACGAGCACACGGTTCCGACCGTGACGAACTTGGAGACGCCGGCGAGCCGAGCCTGCTCGATCAGCTGGATGCCCATGATGGCGTTGTCGTAGAAGAAGCGCCCCGGGTTCTCCCGGTTGGCGCCTATCCCACCGACGACCGCGGCCAGATGGATCACCACGTCCGGGCGGCCATCCGCGAGTGCACGCCGCACGCCGTCTTCGGTCCGCAGGTCGTACTCGGTGCTCCGCGGGACGAAGATGTCCTTCGCGCCAGCTTCCTCCAGGCGTGCCACCACCCGACGCCCGAGGAACCCGGCGCCGCCGGTCACCATCACCCGCCGGCCGTCCCAGAAGTCGCTCATCGTGGTGCCGCCACGGCCGCGCCCGGATCGGGCGGCACGGCGTCCCCATCCATGTACCGCTCGGGGTCCAGTCCAGCCTCACGCAGGTCGTGAGAGAGCATGATCCGGATCAGCTCGCGGAAGCGCACCTCGGGGCGCCAGCCCAGGCGCTCTGCTGCCTTGGAGGCATCCCCGCAGAGTTCGTCCACCTCCGTCGGGCGGTAGTACCGGGGGTCGACCCCGACGCGGGGTTGCCAGTCGAGACCCACCAACCGGAAAGCCGTCTCGACCAGCTCGCGCACGGTGTGCATCTCGCCTGTGGCGATCACGTAGTCGTCCGGCGCGTCCTGCTGCAGCATCCGCCACATCGCCTCGACGAACTCGGGCGCGTAGCCCCAGTCGCGCTTCGCGTCCAGGTTGCCGAGATAGACCTTGTCCTGTGTTCCGGCCAGGATAGCGGCGACCGCCCGCGTCACCTTGCGCGTGACGAAGGTGCCGCCCCGCCGCGGCGACTCGTGGTTGAAGAGGATCCCGTTGCAGGCGAAGAGCCCGTGTGCCTCGCGGTACTGGACGGTCATCCAGTGGGCGAAGACCTTGCTCACGCCATAGGGGCTGCGCGGATAGAAGGGCGTTGACTCCCGCTGAGGGGTCTCCCGCGCCTTTCCGAACATCTCGCTCGAGCCCGCCTGGTAGAAGCGCACGGGCCAGTCCGCGTGCCGGATCGCTTCGAGTAGCCGGAGGGTGCCCATCCCGGCCGTGTCGGCCGTGAACTCCGGCATCTCGAAGCTGACCGCGACGTGGCTCTGCGCGCCCAGGTTGTAGACCTCGTCGGGCCGGATGCGGTTGAGCGAGGTGACCAGCGATGAGGAATCGGTAAGGTCCGAATAATGGAGAAATAAGCGGACGCCTTCCTCATGGGGATCGCGGTACAGGTGCTCGATGCGACCGGTGCTGAACGAACTCGAGCGGCGGATGAGGCCGTGGACCTCGTAGCCCTTGGATAGCAGGAGCTCGGCCAGGTACGAGCCATCCTGGCCGGTGATCCCGGTGATCAGGGCGGTCTTGCCGGTTCCTTCGCCTGCCCTCATGCGACCCCCCTCGAGAGGGTCGGCTCACGCAGCGGCGTCGGACGCGTGATGAGCGCCACGAACGCGTCGAGGCGTGGGGTTGCCTGCTCCCGATCCGAACGCGCGGCGGCGTAGTCCCGCGCCGCTCCGATCAGGCGCGCGGCGAGATCGGGCTGGGCGGCAAGCCGTTCGATCGCGTCGAGCAGCGCCGCGGGGTCGCCGGCCGCGACGACGAGCCCGATCCCCGAGCCCTCCACCTCCTTCGCCGTGGTACCGCCCGGTGCCACGGCGGCGACGATGGGCCGACCGGCCGCCACGTAGCTCGTGAGCTTGCTCGGGAGGGACATGTCGCGCACCGAGCGCCGCTGCGACAGCAGCAGCACGTCGGCGGCGGCGAGGACGTCGGGGAACCGCTCGTCGGGAACGGGGTCCATGAAGGTCAGGGTGGGGAGACCGGCCGCCCGCCGCTCCAGGTCGGCGCGCTGGCTGCCGTCGCCGAGGAGCACGAAG